>CABUAP010000001.1 GCA_902489675.1 uncultured Azospirillum sp.
CGCTGACCACTCCCAACAACGGCACAAGCAGTAAAAAACAAATCATTAATTTAAGTTTCATAGAATATTTCCAGTATATGACGACGGCAAAAACCTGCCTTAGAAACAATTATCATTAGATATTATGTGATAACTACATGATAATTTTTTTTAATTCAACAACAATATTCAAATTATCTAATATTAATTGATATACAAACCAAAACTCCCGGAATAATTCCGGGAGTTTTCATAATCGACAACAGTTTCAAGCTATTCTTCAATCATCGGGAACAACGGATCGCCGACTTTGATTTCCGTTCCTTCGGGCAGCGCAAACGGCTTAAACTCTCCTTTGAAACTTTCCGGCTCAACCCCGAGAGAAGCCTCAATCTTGCGCGCCGTAGCCGGTGTCAGCGGATACATCGCCAGCCCGATCAGACGCAGACATTCAAGCGTGGTATAAACCACAGCCTCAAAGCGTCCGCGTTCATCCGGATTTTTAGCCAGCACCCAAGGCGTATTTGCGGCAAAATAAGCATTAACCGCATCCCCGGCTCTGACGATGCTTTCAGCCAGCTCACTGACTGTTTCAAGCGACATATCCTGATGGTAAATACGGTCAAAACGACCGGCAATTTCATTGACCAACGCCTTATCCTGATCGTTTAAGGCCGCCGGCGAAGGCACTTTGCCGTCAAGGCTTTTCTGTACCATTTTCAGTACCCGCATCTGCAAATTACCGATGTTATTGGCCAGCATTTTATAGCCCTGTTTCAACATGGCCACACTGATCTGAGAATCTCCGCCGAGCGTCATATTGTTGATCAGATAAAAACGCAGCGCGTCAACACCTAGCAGATTAACCACTTCCACCGGATCGACCACATTACCGAGCGATTTCGACATTTTAACGCCGCCCTCGCCGATCCAATAGCCGTGAATAAAATAATGCTCCACCGGCGCAACACCCAAAGCGTGCAGCATAATCGGCCAGTAGATGCAGTGGGGTTTAAGAATATCTTTGGCAATCAGATGATGAGAATGCGCCCAAACTGTTTCAAAATCCGGATTATGCCCATAATTTAAAGTAGAGATATAATTGACCAGCGCATCAAACCAGATATAGGTCACATAGTCATGATCAAACGGCAGTTCAACCCCCAGCCAAACCCGCGACTTCGGCCGCGAAATGCACAAATCTTCAAGCGGCTCTTTCAACATCCCCAGAACCTCGTTGGCATATTTGGCCGGCTGAATCCAGTCCGGATGGGCTTTAATATAGTCAATCAGCCACTGACGATACGGTTCCAGACGGAAAAAGTAATTTTCTTCGCTGATTGCCTTCGGTGCCGCTTTATGATCCGGGCAGCAGCCGTTTTCATCAAGATCGGTTTTTTTCTTAAACTGCTCGCAGCCTTCGCAATAAAGTCCTTCATAAGACTTTTTGACAATCAGTCCCTTGTCATAAATATTTTGCAAAATTTCCTGTACGATCTTTTTATGTTCGGGACGCGACGTACGAACAAAGTAATCAAAATCAATCCCGAGATCAACAAACAGATTGCGAAAATTATCGCTTTGGCGGGTCAAAAATTCATCAGCCGGCAGACCGCTCGCCTCAATGCTATGCTGATTTTTCTGCCCGTGTTCGTCGGTGCCGGTCGTATAATATACAGTATTGCCCCGCATCTGCTCAAACTTTTTCAGCACATCGCCCAAAATCGACGTGTAGGCGTGCCCGATATGCGGCAGCCCGTTCAAATAATAAATCGGGGTGGTAATATATTTCTGCATCGACGCTTTCTCCTAGTTAAACAAAATCAAATCTGTCCGGCAGAGTATACCAACTCATTGGCAAAATCAACGCTTTTTTAAGCGGTTATTGACAGCCGATGACGGCCTTTGCCGCTCAAAGAAAATACAAATTTCAGACCCGACAGGCAAAAAAATGCTTTATTTTTTTAAAAATTGTGTTATATAAAGGATATTCTTTCATAAAAGTTCAATTGAAAGTGGGGCCGAAAGCCCCGCTTTTTTGTTAATAAACAAGGAGTTTATATGCAAAAAAAACATCCGCTGCAGGAAATGCTGGAACCGCTCATCAACAACATGGGCTTTGATTTGGTGCGCATCATCACCATCGGCAATGTTAACCCCACCGTACAAATCATGATTGAACGCAAAGACCGGAAAAACATTGTTGTCGATGACTGCGCCGCTGTCAGTCGCGCCGTTTCCGCCCTTTTGGACGAAAAAGACCCGATCTCCGGACGCTACAATCTCGAAGTCAGTTCACCGGGGCTTGACCGCCCGCTGACCGCGCTTGAAAACTTTGTCCGATTCGCCGGTTTTGAAGCCAAAATCGAAACGGATGTCGAAATTGAAAAACGCAAACGCTTCAAAGGCCGCATCCTCAGAGTGGATGAAAATGAAAATATTGTCTTTGCCATGGACGGGGAAGAATACCTTATCCCCTACGACGCCGTTTCTAAAGCCAAACTGCTTTTGACCGACGAACTGCTGGCCGCCGCCGCAGCCGAAGCCGGCGAAGAAGAAACCGAAATTGAAGAATAACCTTAACTAAAATATTTAACGAGGGAAAAATGCCAAACATCGAAAATATGCCCAGACCGGAAATTATCTTGGTTGCCGACACTGTCGCCCGTGAAAAAAACATCGACAAGGAAGACGTGTTTGTCGCCATGGAAGTTGCCATTCAGAAAGCCGCCCGCTCCCGCTACGGCTTCGAACATGACATCCGCGCTCAAATAGACCGCAAAACCGGCGCCATTACGCTGGAACGCTATCGCGAAGTGGTCGACGAAGTTGAAAACGAAGTAACTCAGCTGACGGTTGAAGAAGCTCAGGCATATAAGAAAGGTGCCGTTGCCGGCGATTTCATTATCGACACCCTGCCGCCGATCGATTTCGGCCGCGTTGCCGCCCAAACGGCCAAACAGGTCATCGTACAAAAAGTGCGCGATGCCGAACGCAACCGCCAATATGAAGAATACAAAGAAAAAATGGGTACCATCGTCAACGGCACCGTCAAACGAATCGAATTCGGCAATGTTGTGCTCGATATCGGCAAAACCGAGGCCATTCTGCGCCGTGACGAAATCATCCCGCGGGAAAAATTTAAAAACGGCGACCGCGTTCGCGCTTATGTGCTTGACGTCCGCCGTGAAGCCAAAGGCCCGCAGATTTTCCTTTCCCGTACCTGTCCGGAATTTTTGGCGGCTCTGTTTACTCAGGAAGTCCCGGAAATTTATGACGGCATCGTCAAAATCATAGGTGTTGCCCGCGACCCCGGTTCCAAAGCCAAACTGGCGGTCAAAGCGGAAGACGTTACCATTGATCCGGTCGGCGCCTGCGTCGGCCTGCGCGGTATTCGCGTACAGGCGGTTGTTACCGAACTGCAAGGCGAAAAAATTGATATTATCCCCTATTCCGAAGACCGTGCCCAGTATATGGTCAGCGCCTTGGCTCCGGCAGAAGTCACCAAAGTGGTTATTGACGAAGAAAACAACCGCATCGAAGCCGTCGTTCCGCAGGAACAGTTTTCGATCGCCATCGGCCGCCGCGGACAGAACGTCAAACTGGCATCTCAGCTTTTGAACTGCGACATCGATGTTTTGACCGAAGAACAGGAGGCCGAACGCCGTTCCAACGAAAACAAAGTCCGCTCTCAGCGCTTCATGGAAGCTCTTGACGTTGATGAAATGATCGCTCACCTGCTGATCGCCGAAGGCTTCTCCACTGTCGACGAAGTGGCTCTGGTACCGCTGCACGAACTGGCCGAAATCGAAGGCTTTGACGAAGACATTGCCACCGAACTGCAAAACCGCGCCAAAGAATTTGTCGCCAAACGCAACGCTGAATTTGCCGAAAAGAGCAAAACCCTCGGCATTGACGATACCTTAAAAACAGTAACCGGGCTTGATCAGGAAATGATTCTGATTTTGGCCGAAAAAGGTGTCAAAACGTTAGATGATCTGGCCGATCTGGCCGCAGACGAGTTGATCGAAATGCTCGGCGAAAACACACTCTCGCAGACCGAAGCCAACAAAATCATTATGGCTGCCCGCGAGCATTGGTTTGAAAACGAAGGACAAGAAGGCGAGGATGAAGGAAAATAATCCAAATCGCACTTGCTTGGTCACGGGGGAGGAAAAAGCCAAAGACGAACTCTTGCGCTTTACCCTCACCCCCGACCGTCAGGTCGTGCCCGATTTTAAGAAAAAACTGCCGGGAAAAGGCTTTTATATAACCAATTCCCGAACCGTTCTTGAACAGGCCGCGAGCAAAAACATTTTCAAGAAACTCGGCAAAAACACCAAAGTTGATCCGTTTTTGGTGGAAACTGTCGAAAATATCTTGAAAAATCGGGCACTTGACGCTATAAATCTGGCTAAGAAAGCCGGAGCGCTGATTACCGGGTTTGAAAAAGTCCGTGAAAATCTGCAAAAAGGCAAGGTTGCTTTTATTATTGAAGCGGTTGACGCCGGCAGCGACGGCGCTGCCAAAATCAGAACAGCCGCCGGGAATACGGAAATTTTGACATTGTTTGAAGTTGAGGAGTTGGATAAGGCATTAAACAGAACAAACACGGTACACGCCGCCGTGCTGAAAGGCGGGATGGCGGAAATGGTCCGCAGCCAATTGCAAAAATGGCAAAATTTCAATTCCTAAAAAATGTAAGATGGAGAAAATTTAAGTATGACAGAAGATAATGCAAAGTCAAAGTTAACATTATCGGGAAAAAAGACCCTCACCCTCAAAAATCTGGGTGACAGCAGACCCGCCGGCGACGGCAAAAAAGTGGTGCAGGTTGAAGTGCGCAAAAAAAGAGTGATTAATACCTCGGCAACCGCGACCAAAGAAGTAAAAATTGACGAAGCTACCGCCGCCAAGCTCAAACTGATTGCCGAAGCCAAAGAACACGAAGCCCGCCGGCAGCAGGAAGAAGACGAAAAAGCAGCCTTGCGCCAAAAACAAAAAGAAGAAGAAGCCCGCCTGAAAGAACAGGAAGAAGCCAAACGCCGCGAGGAAGAAGAACGTCTGGAAAAAGAAAAAGCCGAAAAAGCGCGTCAGGCAGCGGCCAAAGAAAAATCACAGCCGGAAAAAACCGACGAAGACCGCGGCTTCAAAAACAAAGAAAAAGAACGCCGCGACAAAGATTTTGACGACGAAGACGAAGATGAAAATCACGTCAAAAAAGCGCGGCCGCTGACCGAAAAAAGCAAAAGCAAAGAAGAAGTTTTTGAGCAGGAACGCAAGAAGATTACCAAACGCAGTTTTGAACCTCAGCGCCGCAACCCGAAAGTAAACATCCATACTTTCGGCGGTGACGATGATGAAGACGACTACGGCTATGCCGCTCCCCGCCGCCGCTTTAAGAAAAAACAGCCTAAACCGGCACCGGTTGCCCAACCGCAGGAAAAGATCATTAAAGAAGTGATTATTCCCGAAGTGATCACTGTACAGGAACTGGCGAACCGTATGGCGGAAAAAGGGGCGGAAGTGATTAAAAAACTGATGTCGCTCGGCGTAATGGCAACCATCAACCAGCCGATCGACGCCGATACCGCGCAAATTATCGTCGAGGAAATGGGACACAAATGGAAGCGCGTTGCCGACAGCGACGTCGAAATGGTCTTAAGCGAAGAAGAAAACCAACCGGAAAATATGCGCCCCCGCGCGCCGGTGGTAACCGTTATGGGCCACGTCGATCACGGCAAGACCTCGCTTTTGGACGCCCTGCGCGAAACCAACGTTGCCGCCAAAGAAGCCGGCGGCATCACCCAACATATCGGTGCTTACCAAATCACACTCGGCGACGGTCAAAAGATTACATTTATCGACACCCCCGGCCACGAAGCATTTTCCGAAATGCGCGCCCGCGGGGCCAAAGTGACCGACATCGTGGTTTTGGTCGTGGCCGCCAATGACGGCATCATGCCGCAAACGGTAGAAGCGATTCGCCATGCTCAGGCCGCGGAAGTGCCGATTGTGGTTGCCATCAACAAAATCGATCTGCCCGGCGCCGATCCGATGAAAGTAAAAACCGCACTTTTGCAGCATGGCATTGCCATTGAAGAAATGGGCGGCGAATGCCTGTGCGCCGAAGTTTCCGCCAAAAAGCGGATGAATATCGATAAACTGGTAGAAGCCATCCTGCTGCAAGCCGAAATCCTTGATCTCAAGGCCGACCCAACCTGCAAAGCCGGCGGTACCGTCATTGAAGCCAAAATGGAAAAAGGCCGCGGTTCGGTAGCGACCTTGTTGGTACAGAAAGGCACCTTAAAAGTCGGCGACATTATTATTGCCGGCAAAGAATGGGGACACGTCCGTGCCATGTTCAACGAACACGGTCACAAGATTTTTGAAGCCGGACCGGCGACCCCGGTTGAAGTCATCGGCCTGCAGGGAACCCCTGCCGCCGGCGATAACTTCAATATGGTGGAAAGCGAATCCCAAGCCAAAGAAATCACCAATTACCGCATCCAAAAAGAACGCGATGCCAAACTGGTCAAGAGCGCCAAATCGGCGATGGAACAGATGCTCGACAAGATCAAATCGGGCGAATCCAAACACCTGCCGGTTATCATCAAGGCCGACGTTCAGGGTTCGATCGAAGCCATCGAAGGCACTTTGAACAAACTGTCGAACAACGAAGTCAGTGTTCAGATTCTGCACTCGGCGGTCGGTCCGATTTCGGAATCTGATATCACTTTGGCCAAGGCCTCTAACGCGCTGATCATCGGCTTTAATGTCCGCGCCATTCCGCAGGCTCGCGATATGGCTCGCCGCGACGGGGTTGACATCCGCTACTATTCGATTATCTACGATGTGGCCGATGATGTGAAGAAAGGTCTGGAAGGCCTGCTCTCGCCCGAACTGCGTGAGAAACTCCTCGGTTACGCCGAAATCCGCAATGTCTTTAACATCACCGGTGTCGGCAAAGTTGCCGGCTGCATGATTACCGAAGGCATGGTCAAACGCGGTGCCAAAGTCCGCCTACTGCGCGACAACGTGGTTATCCACGACGGCAGCCTCGGTCAGCTGAAACGTTTCAAAGACGATGTCAAGGAAGTCAAAGAAGGTTATGAATGCGGTATGAGTTTTGAAAACTACAACGACATTCAGGTCGGTGACTTTATCGAATGCTACGAAATCGAAACCATCGCCGCCAAACTGGCGTAACAGATTAATTTGAAAGCAGACCGGAAATCCTTGACTTTACGGATTTTCGGTTTGTTTTGTATCAAAAGGAAGAAAAAAATGGCAATAAAAGAACAATCCCAGCGGCAGCTTCGGGTCGGCCAGGAGATCAAAAAGATTATCGCAGCCGAAATCAACCAGGGACGAGTCCGCAATCTGGAAGGGATCAATACTCTGGTTACGGTTATGGAAGCTCAGGTTTCGCCCGATCTGAAATATGCCGATGTTTATTTTATCACCTCCAACCCGGAAACCGACGCAGAAGTATTGGAAGGGCTGCAGCTGGCAGCCAACCATTTTCGCAAGGTGATCGCCAGTAAAACAACACTGCGCTACGTTCCGGAAATTCGTTTTAAGATTGACAACAGTTTTGCCGAGGTTGACAGAA
Organism: uncultured Azospirillum sp.; assembly: GCA_902489675.1. Taxonomy (GTDB): domain Bacteria; phylum Pseudomonadota; class Alphaproteobacteria; order RF32; family CAG-239; genus JAFUYI01. The sequence continues at coordinate 7,595 of CABUAP010000001.1, forward strand.
TTGAAAAACTGCTTCACGATCCGAAAGTAAGCAAGGATCTGGCAGACAAATAAAAAACGTCCCCGGATCAACCGGGGATTTTTTTGCCCCCAACGTTGTTCAACAACTTTACAAGGACACAATAATGAAGCATCGCAAAGGAAATCCCGTCAACGGCTGGCTTATCATTGACAAGCCGGAAGGGGTAGGATCAACCACTGTTGTCAATCTCACCCGCCGCCTGCTGAATGCGCAAAAAAACGGCCATACCGGTACGCTTGATCCGTTTGCCAGCGGCATCTTGCCGATTGCTTTTGGCGAAACCACCAAACTGATCGATTTTTTGGATGACGAAACCAAAGAATACGAATTTACCGTTCAATGGGGCACCGAAACCGACAGCGCCGACAGCGACGGCACCGTCACCGCAACTTGCGAGAAAGTGCCGACAGACGAAGAAATTCTATCTGTCCTGCCGGAATTTTGCGGGGAAATCACACAGACACCGCCGGCCTTTTCCGCCGTTAAGATCAACGGCCGCCGCGCTTACGATCTGGCGCGCAAAGGCGAAGAAGTCAATATTCCCGAACGTCAAATCACCGTTTACAAGCTGGATTTTATCGGCAGCCTGCCCGGCGGCCGCAGTTGCTTCAAAGTCTGCTGCTCCAAAGGAACTTATGTGCGCAGCCTTGGTCGCGATATTGCCCGCCGGCTCGGCACACTGGGGCACCTCTGCCGGCTGCGCCGTACCCGCTCGGGAATTTTTGACGAGTCTGTAAAAATTTTGCTGGAAACTTTGCAAAATGTAGTGTATGTTGACGAGCGTAAACAATTTTTGCTTCCGTCAGAAACCTCTCTGCGCGACATCGCGGTTATGGCTGTTTCGGAAGCGGAAGCTGCCAAACTCCTCCACGGACAGGCTTTGTCACCCAAATCGCGGGAACATTCGTTTTCCGCCGGGCAGACGGTTGCCGCCGTTTATGAGGGGCGATTGGTGGCAATGCTGCGGATTGAAGAAAGCAGATTCTCTCCGATTCGCGTATTTAATTTTAACCAAGAATAAAAGGAATAAAAAAAGATGTCGATTACTAAAGAACTGAAGAATGAATTGGCCAAAACTTATGGCCAGAGCGAAGGCGATACCGGCTGCCCGGAAGTTCAGATTGCAATCTGGACCACCCGCATCAACAGCCTGATCGAACACTTCAATGTTCACCGCAAAGACCTGCACTCCCGTCTGGGTCTGATGAAGATGGTCAGCAAACGCCGCCACCTTCTCGACTACCTGAAGAAAAAAGACGAAAAGAGATATCAGGAAATCATTAAAAAGCTTAACATTCGTCGTTAAGGTTTTGCAAGTATTGCGGAACATTACACAGGTTCCGCAATACTTTTATCAAAATCCTGCCTTAATTAAAAGACAGGTGATGTTTTTAAAAGATGTAAGATGAAAAGAAAGGTAAGTTTAATATGAATAACTTAAAAGTATCCACCCGCGAAATGGAATGGGGCGGACGCAAGCTGGTATTGGAAACCGGCAAAGTCGCCAAACAGGCAACCGGCTCGGTTGTCGTTACCTATGGCGGCACCAAAGTGCTGGCAACCGTTTGCGCAGCCAAAGAGGCAAAAGCCGATCAGGACTTTTTCCCCTTAACCGTAAACTATCAGGAAAAATATTATGCCACCGGCAAAGTACCCGGCGGCTTCATGAAAAGAGAAGGCAAGCCTTCTGAACACGAGGTTCTGGTTTCCCGCCTGATCGATCGTCCGATTCGCCCGTTGTTCCCGGATGCTTTTAAGAACGAAGTACAGATCATCTGCACCACACTCTGCCATGACCAAAAGACCACATCGGACGTGGTGGCAATGATTGCCGCTTCCGCCGCTCTGGCTGTTTCGGGCATCCCGTTTATGGGACCGATCGGCGCCGCCAAAGTCGGTTACAAAGACGGAGAATTTATCTTAAACCCAACCATTGACGAACAAAAAGAATCTGAACTCGAATTGACCGTTGCCGGCACCAAAGAAGGCGTGCTGATGGTAGAATCTGAAGCCGGTGAGCTCTCGGAAGAAACCATGTTAAACGCGGTGATGTTCGGTTTTGACAGCTTCCAACCGGTGATCGACATGATCTGTGATCTGGCTAAAGAAGCCGGCAAAGAAGCTTGGGAAGCCCCCGCATTTCCGAAAGAATTTGACGAAATGTACGAACGTATCGCCAAGGCTTTCCGCAGCCGCTACGAACAAGCGTTTACCGAAACCGACAAGCTCAAACGCGGTACCTTAGTTGGTCAACTGGACGAAGAAGTCAAAGCCGGCATTGATCCCGAAAACGAAATTGAGAACAAATATCTGCTTGATGTGCTGGAAAAATTAAAACACGTTGTTGTCCGCGAAAAAGTTCTGTCAACCGGCAAGCGTATTGACGGTCGCGATACCAAAACCGTCCGCCCGATTTGGTGCGAAGTCGACGTGCTGCCGACGGCTCACGGTTCCGCCATCTTTACCCGCGGCGAAACTCAGGCTTTGGTTGTTACCACGCTTGGCACCGGCGAAGATGCGCAAATTATCGACGGTTTGATGAGCGAGTACAAAGAAGACTTTATGCTCAACTATAACTTCCCGCCGTTCTCGGTCGGAGAATGCGGACGCATGGGCAGTCCCGGACGTCGCGAAATCGGCCATGGTAAACTGGCTTGGCGCGCCATCCACCCGATGATGCCCAAAGATAAAGACGCTTTCCCCTACACCATCCGCGTCGTATCCGAAATTTTGGAGTCGAACGGTTCTTCTTCAATGGCCACCGTTTGCGGCACCACCATGTCACTGATGGCCGCCGGCGTACCGATGGCCAAGCCGGTTGCCGGTATTGCCATGGGACTGATCAAGGAAGATGACGGCCGCGTTGCCATTTTGACCGACATTCTGGGTGACGAAGATCATCTGGGCGACATGGACTTCAAAGTTGCCGGTACCAAAGACGGCGTAACCGCTTTGCAGATGGATATCAAAATCACGTCCATCACCAAGGAAATCATGAAAAACGCACTGGCTCAGGCACACGAAGGCCGCATCCACATTTTGGGTGAAATGGCCAAAACCATTGCCGAACCGCGCCCGCACGTAGCCGAACACGCTCCTCGCATTATTGCGCTGAAAATTCCGGTCGACAAAATCCGTGAAGTTATCGGCTCTTGGAGTTGGTTTATTCGTGAAATTACCGAAAAAACCAACTCCAAGATCGATATCAGCGATGACGGCGTTATCCGTATCGCCACGGTCAACAGCGCCGACGGACAGGCCGCTCTTGACTGGATCATGGGCATTGTGGCCGAACCGGAAGAAGGTAAAATCTATAAAGGTGTTATTACCAAAATTATGGATTTCGGCGCTTTCGTAAAATTTGTCGGCACGACCGAAGGACTGGTTCACATATCCGAAGTCAAAAACGAACGCATTGCCTCTGTTTCCGACTTTTACAAAGAAGGTGACAGTATCTGGGTTAAATGCTTAGGCATGGACAACCGCGGCAAGTTCAAACTCTCGGCCAAACGGGTCAATCAGGAAACCGGTGAAGATTTGGAAAACGCCAAATAATCATCCGTAACGGATACCTCAAAAAAAAAGCCGTCTGAAATTCAGGCGGCTTTTTAGTTTCATTCTCTTTTTATCCGGCTGGCACCGATATTCACGACTCTACTTCTTCAACCTTATAATCACAGGTTTCTTTCAGATAATAATTTATCATCTCATCTCCGTAAACATGGATAATAAACGCGGTGTAACCTAAAATAATAAGTCTTATGCTCATTAATACTTTAAACTTGTTAAAGCCTTTTACATACCACTTCCAATAACGATCAGGCATAAAGCTTTCATAAAAAGCTATAATAAGCCACAACGCGGCGTATATGACCATCCCAAACGACGGCATAATGAACAGAAAGGGAATTATGAAAAGCATTGTAAAAACACACAGCAATTCCAAACAGCACACGACAATCCTCAGTAAAATTTTAATAACTTCGGTTTTCGTAAGCGATAAAAATTTCACGACTCTTTTTCTTTCCTTACCACTGATAAAAAATGTTATTTGCCGTCAAACAGTTTGTTAATAGTTTTATCGACAAACGCCCCTGCCGTCTCACCAATCACAGGATTCAAAATTTCCCTCATCACCGGCGCCCCCGCTACACCAAAAACCCCTCTGGTTATCTTCCTGCCTGCTACGCCTCCAGCAATATTACTCAGCACATTTTTAACATAATCGCCGCCGCGATTTTCACTGCTGCCCACGCCATAAGCTATGCCAAAGTCAATACCAAATAACAATTCGCAAAAAAAAGTGCCGTCCGGGATCGTTAAAAACACGAACGCAAAAACGTCCCGCTTTCTTCCGGAAAAAACTACATAACCAGCAGTGCCGCAAGCGAGCAAACAATGACGACATAACAAAACGGCTTCCAATACCGGCTGTCCTTGTAACCGACCAGATAAACGTCAAGCACGGGAAGAATGACATAAAAGAAAATATCCCACCAAAAACCGTTATATTCCGGCATAAAGAAAATGATGCGGACGAGAGCCACCGTCAGCAAAACCGCTGCGGCCGCGCCCAGAAAAGGCAGTTTTTCCCAACTCAAAGCTTTTCTCCTTTCCTGAAAGTCAGTCAACGGGATACAACAGAATTAACGTTTCAATTTCCGACGAAAAAACATATGTCAGCAACAGAAGAAGCAGACAAACACTGCTGAAAACCGCCGCCATCTTCCGACATTCGGGAGAAGTCAAATTAAATTGGAGCCATTTAAGCATAAAAATCAAGGGAACAAATACCCCCAACTCCACCCAACTCAGCCGGTGAGCCATGCCGAATTCAAACATCCATTTGAGAATGACCCACAATGCCAAAACGGCAAAGATGACGACCGGACGCCGGCTGCTCTTCTGTTCTGTATCGCTTTCCATAATGCTTTGATAACACACTCCCGTTGAAAAATCCACCATAAACAACAAGTTGTATACACAACCGGCCGGACGCAAAAAGGCGTTATTTGTGCTTGCAATAATGAAAGAGAAGTTATAGGCTGGCTGCATTAAGTTGTTTAACCCAATTTGATAATAAGGAATTATATTATGAAATTTTTTAAGAAATACAGCTGGATTGCCACGGCAGCCACGCTGTTTTTATGCCTTTTCTGCCAAACGGCGCAGGCTTCGGAAATTGATTTGAAGATTCCGCTGCTTGATGTGGAATATGACCTTTGGGGCTTTGCCGTCACCGGCTCGCAGATTTTGCTTTACGGCCTTGTCATCTGCGCTTTAGGTATGCTTTTCGGCCTTTACGAATTTTGCAAAATCAAAAAAATGCCGGCTCATAAATCTATGCTGCAAATCGCATCCCTGATTTATGAAACCTGCAAAACCTACATGAAACAACAAGCGGTGCTGCTGGTTATTCTGGAAGCCTTCATCGCCGTTTGTATTTTCTACTATTTCTTTTTCCTAAACCAAACCCCGCTGCCGATGGTCATGAACATTTTGCTGTGGTCGGTGTTGGGTATTCTCGGTTCGTTTTCGGTTGCCTGGTTCGGTATGCGTATCAACACCTATGCCAACGCCCGCACGGCTTTTGCCTCGCTTAAAGGCAACGCATTTCCGGTCATGAGCCTGCCGCTGCGCTCCGGTATGTCGATCGGCGTTCTTCTGATCTGCGTCGAACTGGTAATGATGATCGTCATTCTGCTGTTCATCCCGCGGGAAAACGCCGGCGCCTGCTTTATCGGCTTTGCCATCGGCGAATCCCTCGGCGCTTCGGCCCTGCGCATCTGCGGCGGCATTTTCACCAAAATCGCCGACATCGGTGCCGACCTGATGAAAATCATTTTCAAAATTGACGAAGACGATGCCCGCAACCCGGGCGTAATTGCCGACTGTACCGGTGACAATGCCGGCGATTCCGTCGGCCCGACCGCCGATGGTTTTGAAACTTACGGCGTGACCGGCGTGGCTCTCATCAGCTTTATCGTTCTTGCCGCCGGCATGAGTTATACGGCAGACGGCAGTTTGGCATTGATGGCGGACGGTATTGACATTCAGGCTCGTTTGATTGTCTGGATCTTCACCATGCGCTTGCTGATGATTGCAACTTCTGTTGTTTCTTATATGATCAACAACTGGATTTCCAAACTGCGTTTCGGCAGCAAAAAAGATTTTGACTTTGAAGTGCCGCTGACATCGCTGGTCTGGATCACCTCGCTGCTCTCAATCGCCGTTACCTTTGGCGTTTCTTACGTTATGATCGGCAGCATGGGCGAAGACCTGTGGTGGAAGCTCTCGATCATCATCAGTTGCGGCACTTTGGCGGCAGCGCTGATCCCCGAGTTCACCAAAATCTTTACCTCGTCAAAATCCAAACATGTTCAGGAAATTGTTGACGCCAGCCGCGAAGCCGGTGCCTCGCTCAACATCATTTCCGGTATTGTGGCCGGCAACTTCTCCGCTTTCTGGAAAGGTTTGGTCATGATCGGCCTGATGACGGTCGCCTATTTTGCTTCCGTCAACGGTTTGGACGGCTACATGGTCTACCCGACCGTATTTGCTTTTGGTCTGGTTGCCTTCGGAATGCTCGGCATGGGTCCGGTAACAATCGCTGTCGACAGCTACGGCCCGGTAACCGACAATGCCCAATCAGTCTTTGAACTTTCTCAGATTGAACAGATCAAAGGAATTGACAAAGAAATCGAAAAAGATTACGGCTTCAAACCCGATTTTGAAACCGGCAAAGAACTGCTGGAGAAAAACGATTCGGCCGGCAATACTTTTAAAGCCACGGCCAAACCGGTGTTGATCGGCACTGCCGTGATCGGCGCTACCACCATGATCTTTTCGATTATCCTGCTCTTAAACCTCGAGTTGAATCTGATGAATCCGATGGTTCTGTTCGGCCTGCTTTTGGGCGGCGCCGTCATCTACTGGTTCTCGGGTGCTTCGATGCAGGCCGTTTCAACCGGCGCCTACCGTGCGGTTGCCTACATCAAAGAGCATATCAAACTCGACACCAACCAAGCCGCTTCGATCGAAGATTCCAAGAAAGTGGTTAAAATCTGCACTATCTATGCGCAAAAGGGGATGTTTAACATCTTTATGGTCATTTTCTGCTTTACCATTGCTTTTGCCTGTTTCAATGCGGATCTGTTTGCCAGCTATCTGATTTCGATCGCAGCCTTTGGTCTGTTCCAGGCTCTGTATATGGCCAATGCCGGCGGCGCTTGGGATAATGCCAAAAAAGTGGTTGAGGTTGACTTGAAAGAAAAAGGCACGCCGCTGCATGACGCGGCAGTGGTCGGCGATACCGTCGGCGATCCTTACAAAGACACCTCGTCGGTTGCCTTAAACCCGATCATCAAATTCACCACTTTGTTCGGCCTTTTGGCGGTTGAGATGGCGGTTGCCGCCCCCCGCTGCCTGTCGCTTGGACTTGGCGTCACGTTTTTCCTGATCGGCCTGATTTTCGTATGGCGGTCATTCTACCGTATGCGGATCAGCTCGCAGAAATAAACGTCGATAATCGACACGCAATAAAAATCCTCAAAATTGCTCATAATTTTGAGGATTTTATTGCATATTCATTTTATATCCTATAGTATCGCCTAAAATGAAAAAGTTAAATATTTACATCTCCCGCCAAATACTTGTCGGGTTCTTGCTGGTCACCTTTTCGTTGATGTCGATTTTGTGGCTCACTCAGTCTTTGCGCTTTGTCGAACTTGTCACTAACAAAGGGCTGCCGCTCAGCTTATTCATCAAGATGACCTCCTGCCTGATGCCGCGCCTGTTTGCCCTGCTTTCGCCGATCTCGCTGTTTGTGGCGGTGCTGTTTGTTTATAACCGGATGCTCTCCGACCGGGAACTGGTGGTGATGCAGTCGGCAGGCATCAGCCCCTGGCAAAATGCCAAACCGGCATTTTATGTCGGTCTGCTCATGTCTTTTTTCGGCCTTTATGTTAACAACTTTGCCATTCCCGACGCCGAAAAAGCTTTCGCCGATCTTGAGTGGCAGGTCAAAAACGATGTTTCTCATCTGATGTTTCGGGAAGGGGAATTTACCGCCTTGCAAAACGGGCTGACGGTTTTTATCACTGCTCACGAAAAAGACGGCTCGGTGAAGGGCGTTTTGATCAATGATGAACGCGATCTCAAAAACAAAGTTACGGTTTCGGCCGAACACGGCGTCATTGTCTATACCGACCAAGGCCCCCGGCTGATCATGATTAACGGCGTCCGCCAGGAAATCAGCAACAAAACCGGCCAGTTTTCTTCACTTTCGTTTGACCGTTACTCAATTGACTTCGGCTCTTCTTCATCCGGCAAAAAACGTGACGATTCGGCACGTTCCAAAACGCTTAGGGAGCTGTTTGACGCCAAGTCCAACCCCGACTTGACACCGCAGGAAGTCAACCGCTACATTTTGGAAGGCCACCGCCGATTGATGAACCCGTTTTATAATCTGGTCATGGCTTGTACCGGCCTTCTGGTCGGCAATTTTAACCGCCGCGGACAGGGAAAAATTATTTCATTTTCGATCGCGGCGATGGTTTTGATCGAAGCCGGCGATCTGGCTTTCGGCAACCTCTGCGGCAAGAGCCTTTATTTCCTGTCGCTGCTCTATGCCAACTTACTTCTGCCTTTTGTTATTTGTCTGTATTTACTGTTTTTTTATAATCCGGCTTGGCTTGTTCGCCGGCAGAAATCCGGAGCGCATAAATAATGTCATTCAAATCATTTAAATACGCCTTACTTTCGGTTTGTTTCGGAAGCGCCGCAATGCTTCCGTTCTGGTCATTTGCCGAAAATACCCCTGCCCCCAAACGGGAACATTCGGAGGTGCATTTCAGCGCCGATCAGGTGGAGGAAAATGCCAAAACCAAAGTGATTACCGCTACCGGCAACGTCAGCATTCTCCGGGAAGGAACCGCTTTAACCGCCGACAAAGTGACTTATGACCGCAAAAACGACAAAATCACCGCAGCCGGCAATGTGGTCATTACCCAACCGGACGGTTCCATCGTTTTTGCCGATGATGCCGAATTAGAAGATAAAATGTCAAAAGGCGCCATCCATGAGGTCAAAATGATTTTGGCGGACGAAAGCCGGGTGGCTGCCCGCCGGATCAAACAATCGGAAAATAAAAATAAATACTTCTTTTACGGCGTCTACTCGCCCTGCGATGTCTGCGAGGACAACCCTTCTCCTTTGTGGCAGATAAAAGCCCGCAAAATTACCCATGACGCCGCCAATCAGGACGTTTATTATCAGGACGCATTTATTCAAATCAAAGACGTCCCAGTTTTTTACACGCCTTTTATGTCCCATCCCGACCCGACCGTCAAACGCCGCTCCGGCTTTTTGCCGCCGTCAATGCGCTCAACCTCTTATCTCGGCAGTTCGCTTGAGCTTCGATACTTTTGGAACATTTCCGACCACGAAGATTTGCTGTTCTCGCCAATCTTAAGTGCGGATCAGGGAATCATTTGGGGCGGTCGTTATCGCAAAATGCTCTATAACGGCGAGTTAACTATGTCCGGCACCTACATGAAAGACAAGGACAGCAAAGAAAACCGCTACAACATTTTTGCTAACGGACGTTTTGAACTCAACGATTTGTGGCTGGGCAGTTTTGATATCAATTATGCTTCCGACAGTTCCTACCTGAAAGATTTGTCCTTACCGGGCAAAACCGAAACCTGGCTGACTTCACACGCCGCGCTGGAACGGTTTGACAACCGCGACTATACCGCAATCGAGGCTTATTCCTACAAATTAGTCAGCTATTCGCTAAAAGAATATCATACGTCCGAGTTCGAGAAACGCGATTACAGCAAACCGTATATTTTCCCCGAAATAACCTATGAACATATCGGTGATACCAATAGCTACGGCGCCTATTTTAAAAACACCGTTAATACCGCTTCCGTTTACCGTGAGCGTGACGAAACCAAGACCCAACGCGCAACCATGATCAATTCATGGAACTTGCCCTACACCAGCCCGTTTGGCGAAAAATACAAGTTTGTGGCCTCGGTCAAATCCGATGTCTACTATATTGACAAATATATTAACAATCAGGATAACAGCTATACCGGCGCCGTCGGACGCGTATTCCCGCAGGCCGGGGTGGAATGGCGGCTGCCTTTTGTTAAGGCGACCGAAAATTCACGCCAAATTATCGAGCCGATTATCGTTGCCGTTGCCGCGCCGAACGGAGGCAACAAAATCAACAAAATCCCGAACGAAGACAGTTTAAACGCACAGTTAGACGATACCAACATTTTAAATCTGGATCGTTATAACGGTTATGACCGAAACGATACCGGCAGCCGTATCAGCTATGGCTTTAACTGGAGTTCTTACGGCAACATCATCGGCCGTACCTCCATGTTTATTGCCCAAAGCTACTACTTTGACGAAGACGAAAGCTTTTCGCAAAGCCTTGGCGACAACAGCCATTTCAGCGACTATGTCGGCCGGGTCTATGCCTCACCGGCCTCATATCTGGACTTCAATTACCGGTTCCGCATCGATCGCACCAATTATCAACTGAAATATAACGAAATCAACGCCAAAATCGGCCCCGACATCCTGTCTGCTTATATTTCTTTTACCTCCATCAAAGGGCGAAAGGACAACCGCGCCGACAGCAGCTTGTACTTTTTTGATGATTATCGGGAAAGAAAAGAGCTTTATACCTCCATTCAGGCAAAAATTTCCCGCGACTGGAGAATCACGGCCTATAACCGTCAGGACCTGACCAAAGGCTCCGTCGGTTCGCTTGAACACGGCGGTAAGATAATTTATGAGGACGAATGCTTTAAATTGGTCTTTGACATTCATAAATACAATTCGACCGACCCGGACTATGATGACGGTTACGAATATTCCGCCACCTTCCTGCTGAAAACACTCGGCGGCGTCGGTTCCAACTAATCAAGGAGTTACCCTATGATCAAAAAATTGTTGCTGGCTATATGTTTAATTTTTTCCGCCGAGGCCAAAGCCCAGTTTGCTGCCGGTTATGCACCGGCACGGCCGGAACCGGCAGAAGAAGAACAGTCTTCCGTCTTGTTCCGTCAGGCACCGGTTGCGGAAGCGCCGCGCCCGGAAGAACCGGTCAATATCAAAAAACCGACTCCCTATACCGGATCGATTCGCATTTTGGCTCGCGTTAACGGTGACATTATTACCACCGAAGACATCAACCACCGCGTGCGCGCCTTCTGCATGACCACCGGCATTCCCTACAATCGGCAAACCAAATTGTTGATCATCAACAAAGTCATGCAAAATACCATTGACGAAAAGCTGAAAGCCCAAGATGCGGTTCGCAGCCAAATTGAGATCAGCGAAAAAGAAATTGACAATGCCGTTAACGTCTTTTGCCAAAACAACAGCATCAAACGCAGCCAATTAAATAAAATGCTGAAAGACGCCGGCGTCAGCTTTGAGGTTTTCCGCGAACAGCTGAAAACCGATCTCGGCTGGATTCGGGTTGTCCACCGCAACACCATGGGTGAAACGATTACCCAACCGGAAATTGAAGAAGCGCTGGCCATTGCCAAACGAGATATGAGCAAACCCAAATTCATGCTCTCGGAAATAGTCATCCCGGCCAAAGATGCCAAACATATTTCCCAACTGGCCGCAAATCTCCGTCAAGATCCGCGTTTCGAGCTCTACGCCGCTCAGTTCTCACAAAGCCCGAGTTCGTCATCGGGCGGCAAACTCGGCTGGGTTACCGAAGGCCAGCTGCCGAGCGAACTGGAAAGCAAAATCAAACCGCTTTCGTCCGGACAGGTCAGCGATCCGATTCTTTATAACGGCGACTACTACATTTTCAAAGTTGAGAAAAAATTTGACCCGGCCGTTGACCAAATGCCGCTGCCTACCGGCGAAGAAGTCAAAAATATGCTGCAAAACCAGAAGAACGAACGTTTTGCCGAAGAACATATGCAGGAATTGCGCCAACGGGCCATTATTGAGCTGAAAGAGTAAGCAATGCTGCCCTCTCTTCGTGAAACGGTTGAAAAACACAGCCTTTTAGCTTCCAAAGCTTTGGGACAGAATTTTCTGTTAGACCGCAACATTACCGACAAAATCATTCGCCTCAGTCTGAACAGGCAGGGTATTTCTTCGTTTGCCGGTTGCAACGTCTGCGAAATCGGCCCCGGCCCGGGCGGACTGACACGAGCCGTTCTGGAAGAAAATCCAGATTCGCTGACTGTTATAGAAATGGATCCGCGCTGTATTGCGATTATGGAAGAACTGAAAGCGGAAACGACAATCCCGTTCCGCATCATCAACGGAGATGCTCTCACGTTTAACCTCCGCCGGGAAATCGAAACGCCGCGGCAGATTGTCAGCAACCTGCCCTACAATGTTTCGGTACCGCTTCTAACCGGCTGGCTCAAACAGGCCGACAGCTACCGGGCAATGACGTTGATGTTTCAAAAAGAAGTGGCGGAAAGAATTACCGCCCCCACCCGCTGCAAAGATTATGGCCGGCTTTCGGTACTGGCGCAGCTGACCTGTAACATTACCAAACTTGTCGAATTGCCGCCGGAATGTTTTACCCCGGCGCCTAAAATCCGCTCAACCGTACTGCTGTTTATGCCCAAAGCAGAAATTCCCGCTGCGGATTTATTGGAAAAAGTCGAAAAAGTCACTTCGCTTGCTTTTGGCCAGCGGCGCAAAATGCTACGTCAAAGCTTAAAATCAATGCCCAAACTGCTGGAGAAATTTCCGGAGCTTGGGATAGAAGCCACAGCTCGCGCCGAAGAACTGCCGCCCGAAATTTTCCTGCAGTTGGCAGCAAGTCTTTAACCTCGGTCTTCCGACAGAACCGTCGGACAATGCCAACTATTTTTCAGACAAAAATTATTTTTGTCAATTTTTGGCTTGAAAAATTGATCCGTTTGTGCTATCCGTAAGTTTAGTCTATTTATTATTAACAAAATTAAAAACAAGCATATGAAAAGACATGAAGTATTCGCAGCAATTGCGCAGAAACTCGGAACCGGTAAAAACCATTTGGGAAAATATCGGCTTAACGACGGCCGCATCTACCTACCTTATTTGCAGGAGGTTTTCAGCGGGATCAAAAAGCGCCTTCAGGAAGATCGGGGAAATTATAACCTGACGGATGAGTTCAGCAACCAATCATCTTGTCCGTGGGCTTACCTCAACCCCGAAATCAGTCTGCTTACTCTGGTTCGGCTGCTCACCCTTCACTCGGGGCGCACTTTGGCCAAAATCCGAGCCGAATGCACCAAACCGCGGATCACCGACGACATCCTGTGGCAATTTCTGGCCACTCAGATGGAAACATCAGTCGATCGGTTAAACAAAGAGATGGCAGTGCGTGACATCAAGCTCCCTTTTACCGGCAATGACAGCCATTCCTGGTTAACATTTGTCATCTGGGGGGATAATCTTTTCGGGCACGGCGATTTAGCGGAACGCGCCGATGAAATTGCCAAAATGAAAGTCCGCGAGTTATTTTCATTGTGGATTCGTCCGTAACAAACGATCCGTAGATAAAAAAGAGAAGCCTGTACTAAGGCTTCTCTTTTTTATTAGACCTGTCGCCCAAACGTCAACCTTCTGCTTTGGCCAAAGGGTGTTTGGTTTTCACCGTTTCGACCAATTGCTCGGAAATAATATGGGTATAAATTTCGGTTGTGGAAATATCCTCATGCCCCAGCAGTTTCTGCACACTGCGCAGATCAACGCGCCGATTTAAAAGATGCGTGGCAAAAGAATGGCGCAAAACGTGCGGCGATACCCGAGCAGGGGAAATACCGGCTTTAACCGCCAGATTCTTCAAATTTTTGAAAAAATTATCACGCGTTACATGACCCGACATCGCCGTATGCGACGGAAACAACCATACTGACTTGCGGCCGGACAAATATTGCCGGCGGCTGACAAGATAAGCCCTGATCCGATCCAAAGCCGCAGGAGCAGCCGGCAGCAACCGTTCTTTGGCGCCTTTGCCAAAGACAAGCACTTGCTGTTTTTCAAAATCAACACAGTTTTCGGGCAGCGCCACCAATTCCGACACCCGAAGTCCGCAGGCATACATTAACGCCAGCATCGCCGCCATCCGGCAGTGGGCAAAATCATTCGCCTCTTCTGCCGCCAGCAGCAGGCGTTTGATTTCTCCCGCGCTCAAAAACTTCGGCAGCGGTTTGTCCTGCCGCGGCTGCAAAATTCCGGCCGCCGGATTCGTTTTAATTTCTCCTTCGGAAAAAAGGAATTTATAAAACTCTCTCAACGCCGATATTTTGCGGGCAATGCTTTTGGCTGCAAACCCGCGCTGAGAAAGATTCTGCACAAAAGCGGAAATATCATCCTCATCGGCTGCGGCACAGTCTTTGCCGAAAAAATCAAGAAATTGAGCAACATCCCGGCGATAAGCGGCTACACTGTTTTGCGCCGCCCCTTTTTCCGCCGCCATCATATCCAAAAAATCTTTCAAGCGCTGCTCAATCATCGATTCCCCCAACCCTGTCAACGGGCAAAGGTATTTTCGATCGGCTGTTCAACTTTTTCCGGCGTAAACGGAATCTCTCTTGAAACCACCCACAGCACCAATGCCGCAATAATTGCCGCAACCGTATAGAACAAAATTTTGCCGTTGCTTTTCTGACGCATATTTTTGACCTTCCGCAAAAAATCTGTTGATAAAATTTAAACTGTTTATATTATGGCAGCAAATATTTGAAATAAAGATTAACAAACCATGGAAAACGACAAAATAATTTTACTCGTCGGCTTGATGGGCAGCGGCAAAACCAGTGTCGGAAAACGGCTGGCCAAAAAATTGGGACTTCCCTTTGTCGACGGTGATCAGGAAATTGAAAAAGCAGCGGGGCTGCCGCTGGTTGACGTTTTAAAATGTTTCGGCGAAGAAGAATACCGTGCCGGTGAAGCCCGGGTCATGAAAAGACTGCTTCAGGGCACGCCCTGCGTACTGGCCTCCGGCGGCGGTTCTTTTGTCCCCGCCCAAACCAGAGAACTGGCCAGACAACACGCCGTCACCATCTGGCTCAAAGCCGATGTCGATGTCCTTTATCACCGCACTGCCGGCAGAAAACATCGTCCTTTTATCGAGGGTAACGACGAACATTTAAAAAATAAACTGGAAAAATACATCCGGGAAGAATATCCCTATTATTCGGAAGCCGACATCGTGGTCGAAACGCGCGAAGAGATGGTCGACAACACGGTCGAACGCGTTATCGAAGCCATCCGAAAGTTTATGTGCAAATAATCATCCCGCAACCGAATTTTTTACTTGCAAAAAATGCAAAGTATGTGTAAAAAGACAGCGAATATCAAACAATTGATATTCGCTTGTTTTAACAATTCACACGCAGGCGCGGCGGAAGCTCATTTGAACATTCGCTCCGGTGCTTGGTCGGCCAAGCCAGAATGCCTGCGGAGGTTTAACCGGAAAAAAGGATATATAAAATGTCACTTCCTAAATTTACAATCCGCCAGATGATTGAAAACGGCGTTCATTTCGGTCACCACGCTCGTCGTTGGAACCCGAAAATGGCCAGTTACATCTATGGCAAAAAAGACAATGTTCACATCATCGACCTGCAGCAGACTTATCCGATGCTCTACACCGCTTTGAATGCCGCAAAAGAAATTGCTGCCAACGGCGGCAAGGTTCTGTTTGTCGGTACCAAAAGACAGGCTCAGGATATCATCCGCGAAAACGCCGAAAGATGCGGACAGTATTATGTCAACTATCGCTGGCTCGGCGGTATGCTCACCAACTGGAAAACCGTTTACAAATCAATTTCCCGCTTGGTAAAACTGAACGATATGTTCGAAAACAACACCACTGAAGGCTATACCAAAAAAGAACTGCTCAACCTGCGCAAAGAACAGGAAAAGCTGGCCAAAGAATTGACCGGTGTTATGAACATGGGCGGACAGCCGGATCTCTTGTTCGTGATTGATATGCCGAAAGAAGATTTGGCCATCAAAGAAGCCAAAAAGCTCGGCATCCCGGTTATCGCCATTGCCGATACCAACGCCGATCCGTCATTGGTTGACTTCCCGGTTCCGGGTAACGATGACGCCATTCGTGCCATTCAGTTCTACTGCGAACTGGTATCTTCCGCCGTTTTGGACGGTATCCAGGCCGAAATCGCTGCTCAGGGTGTTAAGGTAGAAGAAATTATGGCCGAAGGCGATGCCAAACCGGCTAAAAAGAAAGCTGCCAAAGCTTCTGCGGAAAGCAATGAGGAAGAAGCTGCCAAATAGTTTTTGCTGAAGATCAGCGCTCGCAACTTAAAAAT
Source organism: uncultured Azospirillum sp. (assembly GCA_902489675.1). Taxonomy (GTDB): domain Bacteria; phylum Pseudomonadota; class Alphaproteobacteria; order RF32; family CAG-239; genus JAFUYI01. The sequence continues at coordinate 23,947 of CABUAP010000001.1, forward strand.
GGCGGTATTTTAACTAAAAAATATCGCCATTTTAATTCAAAAACATCAGAAATTGGGGAATTACAAAAAATGACCGAAATTACTGCCGCTAAGGTAAAAGAATTGAGAGAATCCACCGGTGCCGGAATGCTTGACTGCAAAAAGGCTCTGGTTGAAGCAGACGGCGATATGGAAAAAGCCGTTGACTGGCTGCGCAAAAAAGGCTTGGCCTCCGCTGCCAAAAAAGCCAGCCGCGTGGCTGCCGAAGGTCTGGTTGCCGTTGCCGTTGAAGGCAATAAAGGCGCCGTGGTCGAGGTTAACTCCGAAACCGACTTCGTTGCCAAAAACGAACTGTTCCAAGAATATGTCGAAGATGCCGCTTTGGTTGCTCTGATGAACAACGGCGAACTCTGCGACATGAAAACTTTCCAGTGCCCGAAAGTAAACAAATCTTTTGAAGAACGCCTGACCGACATGATCGCCAAAATCGGCGAAAACATGAACCTTCGCCGTGCCAAAATGGTTGAAGTCAGCGAAGGTGTTGTTGCACCGTACGTTCACAACGTTGCTCGCAACAATCTTGGCAAAATCGGTGTTCTGGTTGCTCTGGAATCCAAAGCCGACAAAGAAAAACTGGCAGAACTCGGCAAACATATTGCTATGCACGTTGCCGCTTCCCGCCCGCTGTTCCTGAGCATTGCCGATGTTGATCCGGCTGCGGTTGAACACGAAAAATCAATTTTTGCCGAACAGGCCAAAGCCTCCGGCAAACCGGAAAATATCATCGAAAAAATGGTTGAAGGCCGCATTCGTAAATACTATGACGAAGTTGTGCTCGAAGAACAAGCCTACATTATGGATCCGGATAAAAAAGTTAAGCAGGTTGTTGCCGATGCCGCCAAAGAATTGGGTGCCGACATCAAAATCAAAGATTTTGTCTGCTTCAAATTGGGCGACGGTATCCAGAAGAAAGAAGAGGACTTTGCTTCCGAAGTTGCTGCTCAGCTCGGCAAGTAATTGCTCTCATTTCTTAAATAAGAAAAATGAAACGCTCCGTTTTCGGAGCGTTTTTTATGATTCAAACGAACACAACCTACGCACAGACAGACGTATACATACTGCCCTAACCGCAGGCTTGCATAGCTTTAGGCCGGACATATGTGCTTCGGAACAGATAATACCACTTCGTGGAAGTTTATATCGTAAATCCGCGCCGGTTCCCTCATTTCGACAACGGAATATTTACGATGATGATACGAAGGCCGTTTTGCCCCGGCTTACGCCTGATTCGCACCTAAACTAATCTTTTTTAACAACCGCCTTAACCAACAGCATCATCGGACGGCGCAATTCATCTTTCATCCCCGGCAGCTCAATCATTTCTTTTGACGGCACGGCTTCCTCAACCGCTTTCAGTTCAAAACCATTGTTCAATAATCCCATCAAAATTTGCGTAAGCGTATGATGCTGTTTGATCACATCACAACCCAGAAAATGCGTGCGGCGTTCCCCCGGTATAAAATAGTCATCAATCGCCCAATACTGCGGCTTGCCCTCAGGGGTATAAATCCAATCTTGCCCGATTCCCGCCGTAAAAACAGGATGCTCAATATTAAAAAGGAAGATGCCGCCTGGCTTTAAGGTTCTATATACTTTTTGAAATATTTCCTCTAAATCTTCTATATAATGCAACGCCAGATTAGAAATAACAACATCCCATTTATTTTCAGGATACTCATATTCTTGCAATCCGCAAATTTGATACTCTATCCGCGGTCCCATATTTAGTTTTTGAGCTTTTTCAATCATTTTGCGGCTCAAATCAAGCCCCAATATCTTTTTTGCCCCCTCTGTCGAAGCAAATTTGCAATGCCAGCCATAACCGCAGCCCAAATCGAGAACCGCCTTGCCGTTTAACGGAGGAAACAAAAGCTTCAGCTGATGCCATTCGCCCGCAGCGCACAAACCTCTTTGGCTGCGCGCCATCTTTGCATATTCTTTAAAGAATTTTTTATCATCATATTCATTACTCACAATCAGTGCTCCTCCGAATTTTAACAAAACTGTTGTAACCCAAAACAACTCCAAAATCTAGAATTATTCACTTGACATTTCCCTTCTCTACGGCAAATCACGATCGAGCCATATTTTACCAAAAACGTTTAAACCATTCATATTAATGACAGCGCATAAAAAAACAGCCCGCCGTTTTCGGGCAGGCTGTTATTTAACACATACAGAGATCAGTTGATTACTCCTCCGCTCATCTCCATTGAGCGACGCATAATCTCACTATTGACATAGTTGAGTATTTCGGCGTCTTTTTCATTTTCCGCGGCTGTTTCTTTCAACACATCAGCCCACTTGATCAAAGCGGAAAAATCCATATCGACCAATGCCTCGACAAGGTCTTCGGGATTGGCTTCAACCAATTCGTCACTGTCAACAACCCGGTACCCGCGAGCAAACATTGCACCGGCCACAAAATCATCAAACTGACGGATGACATCCATCGTTTGCTGTTGTTCAGCCGTCAGATTTTTATGCTGCGACATCACAATCACCGCCATCCGCAGTTTTAGACCCAAAGCGCACAACGCCTCGTCGTCCAGATCGGAAATTGTTGTGTTTTCTAATTCCTTAATCAGTTGATCAAGGTTGATATTCATCATCTTCATAATAATCAAAATTAGAGATTTTTACTATTGAGCTAAATCACAAACATTTAGCCTCAAAAAAACCGCCCGATTAGGAACGTAGATCTGCGGCAAAAGTCAAGACCCGATATCGCTGCCGCTGCGGCCGGCAATCTCGGTATAGACCAAATCTTTCAGAGTGTGAAACGATCCGTGTTCTCCGGGCATTTGGGTCACGGTTTCCAACTCTTCCGCCAAACGCATCAGATACAACAGGTTACATTTTTTCAGAACTTCGGCAATTTCCGCCTTATGGCCATCAATCAGCTCTCGCACGTCAACAAGGACAATAGAGCGCTTTTCCAGTTCATCATCCATCTGTTCCAGATAATGTTGAAAGCCTTTGACCATAGTCTGCTCAAAAGGCGTCATCCATTCCTGAGATGTATAAACGGAAACGATAACCTTAGCCCGAACAGCCAATTCAACCAGTTCGTCATCCGCACACTTTTGAAAATTGGTATTCACCAACTGCTGCAAAAATTTTGGAGTTTGCAGTCTTTCATCTTCTTTTTCTTTCATATATATATGTTAATAATTGGTTTAAACAAGTTTATTATGCCAAACTTTAGACAAAAATCAATCTTTTTCTGCTTTTTAAGCGGCAAAAAGATCTTTGATTTTTTCAAAAAAGCTTTTTTCCGCCGGCTGACAGCTCTTATCGCCGCTGATCTCCCGAAATTCTTCCAGCAGCTCTTTTTGTTTCTGGCTAAGATTGACCGGTGTTTCCACCTTAAATTCCACCCACAAATCGCCTTTGTCGATTGAGCGGATTTTCGGCATCCCTTCGCCTTTGATTTTGAACCGCTGGCCGCTCTGCGTACCGGCGGCAACCTTCACCTCAATCTTATGTCCGTCAATCCCCGGCAGTTCCACGGTTCCGCCGAGCGCCGCGCAGGCCATCGACACCGGAACCTGTACAAACAAATCCGCCCCTTGTCGGCTGTAAAGCTTATGTTCACTGATCGTCACAAAAATATACAAATCACCGTTTTGGCCGCCGCCGACACCGGGCATTCCCTCGCCGGACAGCCGAATCCGCGTACCGTCGTCAATCCCCGCCGGCACTTTGATTTTCAGTTCCTTGGTATAAGGAACGGTTCCCGCCCCCTTGCACTCCGGACAAGCATCTTTCACTTTACGGCCGCGGCCGCCGCAATCGGGGCAAACGGTTTCCATAATCATAAAACCATGCTGACGATGAACCCTGCCGCTGCCGTGACAAGTAGAGCAAATCGGCGGTTCTTTGCCGTCTTTGGTACCAAAACCGCTGCATTTGTCACAAACTTTTTCTGTCGGAAACGAAATTTCCTTTTCTATTCCGGCAAAAGCTTCTTCCATTGAAATTTCCAAATCATAGCGCAAATCTTCGCCGTCACGTCCGGCAGAAGCGCGAGCCGACCGACGGCCGCCGCCCATAAAGTCTGAAAAAACCTCGGAAAATATGTCGCCGAAACCGCCGCCAAAGTTAAAATCAAACGGATTGGCACCGCCGCCCTGTTCAAAAGCCGCGTGCCCATAACGATCATAAGCCGCCCTCTTCTGGTCATCTTTCAAAATCTCGTAAGCTTCGTTAATCTCTTTGAATTTTGCTTCCGCCTCAACATTTCCCTGATTGCGGTCCGGATGATACTTCATCGCCAGCCGCCGATATGACTTTTTATCTCCTCAGCACTTGCTCCCTTGGCAATTTCCAAAGTTTCATAATAGTCTTGTTTGCTCATAACCTTATGTTTCCTTAAAATGGCTTGTTTTGATTGAATATTTAGGGTGTTTATAACCGAAACGCAAGGCTTTTGCAAGCCGCTATCAGCAATTTTATCAGCTTTAAAAAACAGTTCCACTTATTATTTGGATATTATAAACAGTTAAGGAGAAAACCATGACCAAAAGAATCAAAATCAAAGATATGTCATACATGGATTATCAGGAAGATGACGAAAAAGATTTTCACGTCAAAACCATTGACGACGAAACATTGATCACCCCAAACAGCGGCCTTGATGATGAAGAAGAATTTATCTGTAATATGCACAATTTCGGCGACAGCGAAGATCTTCCCAACAGCGACCGAGCCATGATGACTTCGCGCCAACGCTGCGATTATCCTTAAAAACAGATGCCAAAACGGATAGAAACAGATTTTATCAGATATAAATATACCATTATCAAATATAATTGGATATATTATCCGTAATGATGTGCTTATAAATTTTTTTCGCGCCCTCTCGGGTTCGAGTCCCAATTTGATAAAGCCATACAAAAAACCGCCACAAAGGCGGTTTTTGTATGGCGTCAGCGGCGGGACTCCCCGCTTGTTTTCTAATTTCGCCGTCGGCACTGTCGCTGGCCGGCTCAATAAGCAATCTGCGCCGCTCACAACGAAAAGTGACATTTAGTCACTTTTCTATCGGTTCGCGCCCTCTCGGGTTCGAGTCCCAATTTGATAAAGCCATACAAAAAACCGCC
>CABUAP010000002.1 GCA_902489675.1 uncultured Azospirillum sp.
TAATCTTCACCATAACTATTTTTATCATCCCGCGAACTATAATAAAATTCAACTTCAATATCACTCAAATCCGTATTCAACAACCAACATTGTCCTTGAACCCGCATATGGTCAATCTTCAATTTAGGACGCCTAGAACTACGTCTTTCTTCATCTTCACCACAAGAAGAATAGCGTGAGGAATCAATATCATACAAAGCGGCAATTCCATTTACAGAAGCATAGTTTTTCTTATTGCCGATAGTATCCCAACCATGTGCTCTATTTTCCGTTTTTAATGGCACGACAAGCTCAGTATCGCTAATCAAATAAAGATGATTTCTACCATTCGAATCAGTACTGTAGAATACTTGCTGACCGGTAGAATCAACCAAAGAATCGTCTTTAGACAAATATCCTTGAGAATATGCCGCTCTCACCTGCTGTTCACAAGTAAGCTTACAGCGATAATAACCGAGATAGTTACTGGTACTGCCACCACCATTATAACTACCACGATTACAAGGAATTACCGTTCCCTGCACACCGTCTTTGGTACAAGTAGAAGGCAGTTTCTTTGAATATTCCGTCATATCCCATTTAGCACAATAATTTGCCGCGCTCCAACGACACTTATAAAAACCATACGCATATGGGCAAGCTTCTGTAGAATCCTCGCATTCAATAGGATAACGCGCCTTATCTTTTTCTGTACTATTAGTATCATAATAACAGGTCTGCTTATCACAATCTTTAAAATAACCGGCATTTTCACACTCATCTTCCGGCGACTTACAAGAGCTGTACAAAATCAAACCACCCTGCTGACAGCTTTTTGCTCCCGCTGCACCACCATAAGTACAGGTTCGATAGTTACTTGGACACTGACAACTGACGCGAATATTGCCATCACTATCACGGCAGCTTTCGATCTGTGTCATATCAGCAGGACAATTACGTTCATACGGAAAATAGTTAACATCACAAACGCATTTATTGTAATAAACCGTGTCGGTGGTACTCATAATACATACCCCGCCGCCCGGTTGACATTTGTTAGCCGAACTATTCCACCCATCCGGGGTTTTATATTCGCTGTTGCACTGGCATTTGTATAGACTGCCGCACTTATCAACCACCGTTTTGCCCTCGGCATTTTGCGTCTTGATCGTTTCAAGCGGGAAGACACAGGCCTGATAGGCATATTCCGAGCCGCAGCATTTGACATATCTAGCATCATAAGGGCAAGTTCCGCCCGGGTTCATACACGAAGAAGCCAGAGAAGTATATCCTTCCTGTTTACAAAGATCCTCAGTCGGCATCGGTTTGATTTCTCCAAATTCTCCGCCGGCACCGCAATCGGGATCGCCGACAAAGCAGACCTTGGCCGAAACCTGAGTACAAAAAAGCGCACCGCAAAAGAATGCAGCGAGCACAAATATCCATGAATTGCGTGTTTTCATAGCTCTTCCCCTTAAAAAGCTGTTTACACTTATGTCAAGTATAAATAATAAAACCCTAAGCTCTCCGCCCCTTTCGCGGTGCTCGTTATCAGATAACCCCCTGATAACTTTTTAAAGTTTAGCACAGCATTTTTTATTATGCAAGCACTTTTGTCTAATCTTTTTTGATCGGCATTCCGAATTTTTTATAAAACTCTTTTCTCTCTTTCCGGCTCATCGACCACAAACCGCCGCGACCACAGACCGGCTGCAGCGGAAATAACGTTTTAAAATCAAAATCACGATGAAAAAATAACGAAGTGCATTTAGTATAGCAATTCATCGGGCAAAAACCATAAAAGTCAACCTGCAGCAGACCGGCCGCCTTCAACCCGGCAATCGCCCGTTTGTAATCTTGGCTGGTATTAACGCGGTCACTGTCATCCAAAATTATCAGACCGCCCGGCATCAAAGCTTTCACCGCCGCAGCGGCGCATTCTGCCCGGTGCTTACCGTCAACCGCGATAACGTCATAACCACAGCCGTCCTCAAAAACGGCATTTTCATAGGCTTTCCCCTCAGCACGCAGCCGGATTTCAAGATTTGGACGCTCAAATTCTTTGCTCCACTTGGCAAACCACGTTTCATTATCTTCGATCCCGACAACTGCCGCCGCCCGATCCGCCCAAAACAAAGAAGAAGCGCCGCAGCCATACTCAAAAATTCGTTTATCATGATAATCAAATTGTTCCAGATATTCTATTGCCGGATAGGTATACCATGGCAGCGGCCGGCCTTCGGCATCTTCACAAAGGCCTTGTTCAATACTGCGTTCAATTCCAAATTTTTGCCGCCAAATTTGAATAAATTCGGCAAAACGGCTGCCGGTCATATATCTATCCCTGCCGCTTGGCTGCCGCAGACAAGCGCAGCAAAGTCATACTGACAATTTCCGCCGCCGGCATATTGGTTGTTTTACAATCTTTTTCCGCTGCAAATGCCATTTCCAGCGCGCGCAGCAGTTTTTCCCGATTCCAATAAGCAAGCTGTCGCTTAAACGCATCCGTGCGATAGAAAATCACCCGCGGAATCAGCCGCTGCATCGCCCGATCGACGCCCTCGCCGTTTTCAATTCCGGCCTGACAGGTCAGCAATTTCAGCAAATGATACATCAATCCCCGCACCACCGCCACCGGTTCATTGCCTTCGTTAATATAACGGGCATAAAAAGACAAAGCTTTGTTTCTGTCCCCGTCAAGCGCGGCATAATAAATATCTTCCAAACTGGAATCGGAAGCATCGCTGATTATTTTGCCGACAATCTCTGTCGTCACGTTTTTGGCGGTTCCCATATAAGTCGCCAACTTCTCCAGCTCATTCAGATTCACCATCCGATCACCCGACAGGCGCGAACAGAGCAGCTGCACCGCTGCCGGTTCAAAAGTCATCCCCATATTTTTTAACACGGCGCAGATATCTTCGTTTTTATCTTCGTAACAGGCAAAGGCCGCCATATCTGTGCTGTCTTCAGCCATTTTGACCAGCGAAGACTTTTTGTTCAGGCTGCCGGCGCCGGATAAAATCAACAAGTTTCCGGTATCCGGACTTTCATCCAGCATTTTACGGATCGCTTTGCTGAGATCGTTGCCGGCATCGTTAACAATAATCACCCGGCGGCCGCCGATCTTTGTGATCACATCTCCGGCCTTAAGCCCTGCCGCCGATCAGCGACTGCCCGTTAAATTCGCCGTACAAACGCCCGATGTCCGCAGCCAGATCGCCGCCGTTCAGTTCCGCCACCCGAAAAGCATCGTTAAGATCGGGACAAACCGACTTAGCCAACCGCTTGACGGTATCGCGCAACAAACCGTCGTTGCTGCCGTAAACCAGCACGACCCTGATTTTTTCATCCGGTTTTTTGATAAAATTATCAATTTGTACCGATTTAAAAATCATTCGGATTTCCCCGGCTGGTGATTTTGCTGTGAAAATAGGCGCCCAACCGCAAAGCAATGTCATTGGCGATAATTTTGGCCGCATCTTCATCGCCTTTTTTCTGCGCCGTAGTAGTTGAATACGGATTGGCGAGAATATCATAGCTGACATAGGCAATACTGTCGCCTTTTAAAACCTGTTCGGTACCTTCCGTCATAAAATAGCGGACTTTATAACGCACCATCTTGCGGGTTGCCGTAATATCCGATCGCAGAGCCTGGTCAGATATCCTTTTTTGCGCCAAGCTGACAAACAACCGGTATTTCGGATTTTTCGGCGTACCTTTTGGTGTCAGCAGATCAATCAATTCATTGCGCATAATCTGCCCAAAACGCTGCGATATCGGCTCAATGCTGACCTGCGACATTTCCTGACTGATTGAAGTATCAAAATCACCGCCGTAATACCACATATTATCATGTTTTTTCTCAACATACAGCGGTTCAAACCCGCAGCCGCACAAAGCCAAAAGCAGCAATAAAATATATTTTTTCCGCAGCAGCAAAATCTTATCCTTTCGTTGCAAAGAGGGGAACCGAGATTCCCCTCCCTTTATTTAAGCCACAATATTAACAATCCGGTTGGGAACGACAATAATTTTGCGCACCTCGCGCCCCTCCAGTTGACGAGCGACATTTTCCAGCGCCAAAGCCTTAGCCTCGACCTCGGCCTGCGGCGCATCTTTTGCCATCTCAATGGTACCGCGCATCTTGCCGCAGATCTGAACGGCAATCGTCACCGTATTTTCTTCCGCCAGCTTGGGATCTCCAACCGGCCAGCTCTCAGCCACAACCAAACCGTCTTGTCCCATCCGCGCCCACATTTCTTCGGCCAGATGCGGGGCAAACGGCGAAATCAGCTTCAACAGCGTCAAATACAGTTCTTCAGGCACCTGTTCCAGACCGGACATATAATTCACATAGGTCATCAGCGAGGAAACTGCGGTATTAAAGCGCATCTGATCGATTCGCTCACTGACCTCGAGAATACATTTGTGCATCGCCCGGAGATCGGCGGCAGAAGCCGCGACCGGCGCCGTCTTTTTCATCAACCCGTAAATTTTATTGACAAAGCGGTACACGCCCATCAGGCTCTCGTCCGACCACATCGCGACCTGATCAAACGGACCGATGAACATTTCATACATCCGGAAGGTATCTGCGCCATAGGCGTTGACAATATCGTCCGGATTAATCACATTGCCGCGCGACTTCGACATTTTTTCGCCGTTAGAGGCCAAAATCATACCGTGCGACGTCCGTCTTTTATAGGGTTCTTTGGTCGGCACCAATCCCAAATCATAAAGGAACTTATGCCAGAAACGAGAGTACAAAAGGTGCAGCGTGGTATGCTCCATACCGCCGTTGTACCAATCGACGTTCATCCAATAGTCAAGCGCTTCTTTCGAGGCAAATTCCTTGTCATTGTGCGGATCACAGTAACGCAGAAAATACCATGAAGACCCGGCCCAGTTCGGCATCACGTCGGTTTCGCGCCGCGCCTTGCCGCCGCATTTCGGACAAGTGGTATTGACCCAGTCAAAAGCCTTGGATAACGGCGATTCGCCCTCGTCGTTCGGATGATAGTCCGGTACCTGCGGCAGTTCCAAAGGCAGCTCCGATTCGGGGATCGGCTGCCAGCCGCAATGTTCGCAATAAACCATCGGGATCGGTTCGCCCCAGTAACGCTGGCGGGAGAAAACCCAATCGCGCAGCTTGAAGTTGATTTTGCTGCGGCCAAACGCTTTTTCAACCGCATAATCGATCGCTGCCCGCATACCGTCTTCTTTGTTCATACCGTCTAAGAAACCGGAGTTGATATGCGCCCCGTCTTCCTCCCAGGCTTTCTCGGCAATGTCGCCGCCTTCCAGCACTTGTACGATCGGCAGCCCAAAAGCCTTGGCAAAATCATAGTCACGCTGGTCATGCGCCGGCACCGCCATAATGGCGCCGGTACCGTAGCCGGTAAGAACATAATCGGAAATAAAGACCGGAATCAACTCGCCGTTATACGGGTTTTTCGCTTTGATCCCTTTCAGCTCAACCCCGGTTTTGCTGTCGTCCATCGTGCGTTGCAGTTCCGACTTTTTCGCCGTTGCCTCGACATATGCCTTAATTTCATCATTATTTTCAAAACAATCAGCCAACTCGGACACATATTTATGTTCCGGCGCCATTACCATATAGGTAACCCCGAACGCAGTATCCGGCCGGGTGGTAAAAACCGTCAGCTTGCGGTCAGCCAGCGGATTTCCCTCTTTGTCGGTCAGCTCAAAATCAAGCTCCGCGCCTTCCGAACGGCCGATCCAGTTAACCTGCTGCGACTTAACCCGCTCAATAAAATCCAAATCGTTCAAATCTTCGATCAAACGATCGGCATATTTGGTAATTGCAATCATCCACTGCTCTTTATCCTTACGCACCACTTCCGCACCGCAGCGCTCGCAGCAGCCGTTAACTACTTCCTCGTTAGCCAACCCCACCTTGCAGGACGGACACCAGTTGATGGCAATCTTATCTTTATAAGCCAAACCTTTTTCAAAAAACTTGATAAACATCCACTGTGTCCATTTATAATATTCCGGATCACAAGTGGTCACCGCACGATCCCAGTCAAAACTGAAACCGATCGACTTCAGCTGACGGGTAAAATTCTCAATATTGGCTTTGGTTGAAACTGCCGGATGCACCCCGGTTTTGATGGCATAATTTTCCGCCGGCAGCCCGAAAGCATCAAAACCCATCGGATAAAGAACATTATAACCCTGCATCCGTTTTTTGCGCGCCACCACGTCAAGCGCGGTATAAGAGCGCGGATGCCCGACGTGCAGCCCCGCGCCGGACGGATAAGGAAACTCGACCAGGACATAAAATTTTTCTTTATTTTTATCAATTTCTACTTTGTAGGCCTTTTCTTCATCCCAAATTTTCTGCCATTTGCTCTCAATCGTATGAAAATTGTATCTTTCTTCCATTGCCCATTCTTTCTGCCATTCGGCAAAAGACTTGCCGTTATGACGGGCGCTGCGGTCATCGTTCAACTTTTCTCTCCGTATCTATAAAGTTAGTCTGATTTCTTGGTTTTGTACACAAAGCTATAATATATTTCATAAAAATACAATAGGGTTAAATAATTTTCGCACTTGTATTTAGCGGCACAATTTCCTAAACTGTCTGCCATCGGACAACCATCAGGGCAAAAAGGAAAAAAACGTGGACATTCGAAGCATCGCTTTTGACATTTACCAAAAATCTCTCGATTCGGCCTATGCAGGCAGCGAAGCCGCCACCGATATGCAAGATCTTTCGCCGCAGGAAACAGCATTTGTCAAACGACTGGTCATGACGGCGCTTCGACGGCAAGAGTTCATCAAAAGCGTGATTCGCTCATATGCCGCCAAAAAAATCCCCGCCCGTCCCGATACTGCTCATACCGCCATTATCCTCGGCGCCGTCGAAATTCTCTATTTCCGCACGCCGGATTATGCAACGGTCAACAGTTATGTGGAATTGGCCAAGAAAAAAGGCAACAAATATGCCGGCGGATTCGTCAACGCCATCCTGCACAAAATCTGCCGCGACCGGGAACAAATTGCCGCCCGTCCGCCGCTGCCGTTTTTTTCATTGGCTTTTAACGAAATGCTGCGCCGTGATTATTCCAAAAAACAAATTGCGTCAATTGAAAAAGCGGCGGTACAAGAACCGGCGCTCGACATTACTGTCATTGATGACCCTGAAGGTTGGTGCCAAAAACTCGGCGGCCGGCTAATGGGCAACGGAACAATTCGCCTTGACAATGCCGGCAGCGTTGCTGAGTTGCCGGGTTTTAAAGACGGACGTTGGTGGGTGCAGGATTTTTCCGCTTCACTGCCGGTCACAGCGCTCGGTAATATTGCCGGAAAAACCGTTCTCGATCTTTGTGCCGCACCGGGCGGAAAAACCGCCCAGTTGATCGCCCGAGGCGCCGTTGTCACCGCTCTTGACATTTCCGCCGCCCGCCTGCGGACAATGGAAGAAAACCTTGCCCGCCTGCAAATGAAAGCGGAAAAACTTAAAGCCGCTGATGCGATCGACTATCTCCGCGACTGCCCGCAATATGATATCGTGCTGTTGGATGCGCCCTGCTCTGCCGACGGCACATTGCGCCGCCATCCGGAAATTGTCCATACCCGCACCGTGGCAGACATCCGCCGCGCGGCCGATTTACAGCAAAAACTGCTCAATGCCGCTGTTCGTGCCGTTGCTCCCGGCGGAATGCTGATGTATGCCGTCTGCTCAATGAGCAAAGAGGAAGGCGAAAAACAAATTGGAGCTTTTATAAAAACACATCCCGATTTTTCGATTGCACCCGTTTGCCCGGAAGAAATCAATCTGTTTGATCAGGATGGCTTCAAACAACTGATCACGCCCGAAGGTTTTATCCGCTGTCTGCCCGATATGCTTGGCGGCATCGACGGCTTTTTTGCCGCTCGATTAAAAAAAGACCAAACACATAACTGTTGAAGAAATAACCGATTCATATTATAAACATAACATCATCAACCCGTAAGGAACACCGCAATGAACATGACCTTTTTTATCGTTTTGGGACTGGCTTTCCTGAGTTTTATTATCCCGGCCGTCAGTTATGGCTTCATTTCCAAACGGGGCATCTTTAACCGCAGCGGTTTCGGCAATTCGGCCTTTTTACCGCCGGCGCTGACCTTGTTCCCGCTGATGCTCGGCAGCTGGTTCTGGTTTTACAATGCCGACGATTTCATCGGTTCCGGCAATATCTGGCAGATTATTATTCCTTTTGTCGGTGCCGGCGCCATTGCCGCCTCCGGCTATTATGACACGCTAAAACGCTGGTTCTGGCCTTTCATGATCATTGCCGCGGTGGCTGCTGTTGCCGTGATGCCGACTGATGCCCTCCGCATCATTCCGTCGCTTTCACCGTTTGTCAACCGCCTTCTGTTAGCGGCAGCCTGGTTGCTTTTCGCCTATATTTACATTTATGCCAACAGTGGTGACGGTGTATTGGCCGTGCAATCGGTTACCATTTTGCTTGGCATCGGCATCTTGGGTGCCGTTAATGCGATTCCGCTGCTGCTTGGAGTCTTCGGCTGGATGTTTGCCGCCGCCTTTTTGGCGCTGATGACTTTTTCCTGGCATCCGTCACGGATCAAAATATCTTCCCACGACGCTGCCGCATTCGGCTTCCTGTTGTTCTCGCTGATGGCTCCCGCGGCCGGAGAAGGCGCAGCTTCTTGTTGCATCATTTTTTCCCTCTTCCTTTTGGTCGATTTTTGCTGGGCACTTGCCTTAAAACTGACATTTCTGCCCCGCTATTACGATTTGTTTGCCAACACCGGCTTTCAACAGGCGGTTAACGATGGTATGGATCCGGCACAGGCGGCGTCTTTTACCATCCGCATTCAAATGTTGATGCTCTTTTTCGGCTGTTTTCAGGCCTATTCGCCCACCCCGTGGTCACTGTTGCTGATTTCCGTCATGATTACCTTGTGGCTGGTTTATCGCTTCCGCAGCATTCCGGTTCCCGACCAAAGCCTGCGCGACATCAATGCTCAGGTATTGGAAGAACTTCAGGAACGGGTCAATGAGTTCAAAAGTTATGTAAAAAAGGACAATGATCTTTAATGTTTCGGAAACTGCTGCAACAACTGATACCGTCTCCCCGTCCGGTTCAACCGGCGGCAGCAGCAGCCGTGCCTGCGGAAATAAAGCTCAAAATCGTCATCGTCGAGTTTTATGACCGCATCAACAATAATGGCGGACAAAAACTCAAATCTTTGCTGCAAAATTACGAGGGATTGGATGTTTCTTGCCTGACTCCCGATTTTGATCAGTCGTTTCTCAATTTTGATAGCCGCAGTTTCTTTGATCTGATTGACCGCGGTCAAAGCTTGTTGGAAGAAACTTCGGCCGATGTCTTAGTCTGGGGCTGTCGCGAAGACGAACGGCTGCGGCTCAATTTTCAAACCCCGCGACAATACGAAAATGACGAAGGATCATTTGTCTGCCTGCTTGACAGTATGTACATTCCGGCCGGCAAGCTTGAAGACGAAGATTTTCCGCAGCCGCTGCTCGACCTTCTGGCCGGCACCGTTATCTGTGCCGCCGCTCAAACCGGTACAGAGTTTCGGATCTATAAAAAATACCTGCTGAAAAAAGTTATCGGCAGCATCTCCAAAATCGATTCCGCCAAATCGCTCGGACTGGAATATATGCCTTATATCATGAACCAGCTGGGACTGATCTATATGAGCGTTGCCGCCGACGGTCAAAACGAAAACGATTTTAAGACCATTGCCAATCTGTTTGAAACTGCCCTCAAATATCAAAAACAAATTTTTGAACCGACCCACCTCGGCTGCATCTACCTGCACCTCGGCCAGCTGAACGACTGCGCTTCGGTTTATATGGGCAGACACTCAAACCTCTATTTTAGGAACGCGATCCGCAATTATCGGCAGGCGCAGAAATATTTTGGTAAATACACCTATCCCTACGACCACGGGCATATCTGTTACAAACTTTCGGGTCTTTACTACAACTACTGGAAACAAACCGAAGACCAACAGGCGCTGCGCGATTCGGTTGCTCAGCTACGAGAATGCGAGCGCATTTTTACCGAGGCTCAGTTTCCCGACTTTTGGGGACATATACAGGGCAACCTCGGCTACCTGCTGCACAATTTGGGTCACTTGACCAAAAGTCCGGATATCTGCCGACTGGCCGTTTCCGCCTATCGCAGCCAGCAAAAAATCATTACCGAAAACCGGCAGCCGTTGTATTGGGCGCAAATTCAGGAAAAAATTGCCGAGATTTATTATTTTGAAGGCAAAACCTCGGCCAATCGCGAAGCCTTGGAAGAAGCGCTGGCCTGCTATCATGACGCGCTTTATATTTTTGAAACCGCCAAACGTGCCCAAGCCGCCGACCAAACCCGCATCGGGATCGCCAAAACCCGGCAGATGCTGGCCGAGTTGGCACCCGATGACGAAGACGAAGACCTTATTCGACCGTAACCGATTTGGCCAAATTGCGCGGTTGGTCAACTTCTCGTCCCAGCAAATCGGCAATATAATAGGCCAACAGCTGCAGCGGCAAATTTAAAAGCAACGGCGAAAAGACTTCGACAGTTGAGGGAACTGTCAACAGCAGATCAAACACTTTTTCCGCTTCCCGGTCACCTTCAAAGGTAACGCCGGTCAAAAAAGCGTGCCTTGCCCGCGCTTCTTCGCAATTGGAAATCATTTTGTCATAAACAACGCTGCCCGGAGTTAAAATCGCCGTTACCGGCATATTTTCATCCAGCAATGCGATCGGCCCGTGTTTAAGCTCGCCGGCCGGACAACCGTTGGCATTCACATAACTGATTTCTTTTAATTTCAAAGCTCCTTCCAGTGCCGTCGGCAGATTGATACCGCGGGCAATATAAATCATCTGGCAGTAATTTTTCAGTCTTTCTGCCGCTGCTTTAACTTTTTTGCTTTCCGCCAAGACGTTTTCCATCTTAACCGGCAGCTGCCGCAACTCATCACGCAGCTTTTTTAAGCTGTCGGCCGACAAACTTCCTCGTGCGGCAGCCAATGCCAACCCCAACAAATACAGACAGGTCAGTTGCGCGGTATACGACTTGGTGGCCGCCACGCTGACCTCGATCCCCGCCTTGAGCGGCAGCAGACTGTCGGCCTGCCGGACAATGCTCGAATCCTCGCGGTTGGTCAAAACCAGTATATGCGCGCCGTGTTCTCTTGCCCGCTTGACTGCCGTAATGGTATCGGCAGTTTCTCCCGACTGAGAAATACCGATTACCAACGTTTTTTCATCCGTCAGACAGCTCCGGTAAATATACTCGCTGGCCGCAATTACGGAAACCGGAATTTTCAGCCATTCTTCAAAAGCAAAACCGGCAACCGCCGCTGCGTGCAAAGAGGTACCGCAGGCAATGATCTCGATCCGCTCCGCTTTGGCCGCCGTCGCAATATCTACTTTCGGCAGCAACGGCGTTTCCCGCCCGCTGTCATAAGCGCCTTGCAGCAGATGGCGGACAATCCCCGGCTGCTCGTTAATTTCTTTCAGCATAAAATGCGGATAACCGCGTTTGCTGATCACTTCGGGATTAAACCCGATATATTCGGCCTGCCGTTCCGTTTTTTGCCCGGCAAAATCATATATTTTCACATCATTGCGGGTAACTGTGGCTATTTCTCCGTCATTCAGATAAACAATCTGCTGCACTTTGCCGACCATGGCCGGGATATCGCTGGCAATGTAGTTTTCATCTTTGCCCAAGCCGATAATCAGCGGTGCATTTTGACGAACGGCGACAATTTTATCCGGTTCGTTCTGGTGCATAATACAAAAAGCAAACGCCCCTTTCAGATATTTAACACCGGCAATAACCGCCGCTTCGAGTGTTCCGCATCTAGCATATTCCCGCTCAAACAAATGCACTGCGGCTTCGGTATCGGTTTCAGAAGCAAAAACATAGCCTTGCTCTTCCAGTTGTTCTCGCAGTTCCTTATAATTTTCAATAATTCCGTTATGCACCAGCGCCAAACAGCCGTCGTTTGACAAATGGGGATGGGCATTGTTCAAAGTAGCCTTGCCGTGGGTTGCCCAGCGGATATGCCCGATGCCGCCCGTCGCCGGCAGTTGATCTGCCTTGCCGGCCGCTGCAGCGCATAGATTGCCAAGCTTGCCCGGCGCTTTGAAAATATCGATTCGGCCGTTGTCATTCAAAGCAATGCCGGCCGAATCATAACCGCGGTATTCCAAATTTTTCAGCCCCGCCAGTAAAATTTCGCTGACCGCACCGCTGCCGACATAACCCACTATTCCGCACATAATTTTTCCTCCCCGTCCACGGCTTCACCGGCTTCCAAACAGCCGATTTTCATCAATGTCCGCATAATATTGGCACGGTTGCGTTTTTTGATCGGGCGGATCGGCTGTCCGGCATAAACCGTCCACGGTTCAAACTTATACCCCGACGGCACAAAGCTCAAAGCGCCGATCGTTACCCCTTCCGGAATGTCGTTACCGGGCATAATCACCGAATTGGTACCGACACCGGTATATTTTCCCAGCCGCACATCGCCTTGAATTTCTTTGACGCAGGGAACCGAATGAGTAACCAGTTCGTTGACATAATCATTGCTCGAGAGCCAGACTTTGACACCTGCCGCCAAGCTGGAATAACTGCCCATCTCAAAGGTATATTTGCCGTCACCGCCGGCAATATAGGTACCGGGCGCGATTTCGCAGTCGGAACCGATTTTGCAGGCCGACGAAATCCGGCAAAAATCGGCTATTCGCACATTGTCGCCCACCTCCACCAGTTCCGGCTTTTTAATGATTACATATTCCCCGAGGATAAAATTTTTCCCGTGTTTCATAGTCTTTCTCCTTTTCTCGTCAGAACCAGAGTATGAAACAGCAACCGACAAATGGCAAATCAACAAAAATTATAAAATATTACAAAAGAGGCTCCGCCAAACCGGAGGAGCCCCAATTTCTTAGATAAACACCGCTTACAGCACCTTGAGAATATCATCGACAATCTGTTCCGGCGTCAGATGATAACGCCGATAAAGCTCATCAAGCGGCACCCGATCGGTAAATTCTTTTTTAGCCCCAAAATTCAGAACCTTCATCGGATCGGCACCGTAAAAACGCGCGATTTTCTCACCGAAACCGCCGTCCAACTCGCCGTCTTCCATTGTCGCAACCAATTGGTGATCGGCTTTGAGCGAAGTCAACAGTTCCTCATCCAACCCGCTGATATAGCGCGGATTGATCAAAGTTGCCTCAATCCCGCGTTCTTTTAACCGTTCCGCCACCTGCTGCCCAAGAGCAAAGAAGCTGCCAAGCCCCAAAACAGCGACCTTTTCGCCCCGTTTTACCGTCTGATAACGATTGAACAGGCCATAATCCTTTTCAACCTCGCCGACAGAAGGACGGACTTGCGAAGGAATACGGATCACCACCGGATGCACAGTCTGCTCCACTGCCCAATCAAGCATCGCCAGATATTCTTCTTTGCCGGCCGGCGCCAGATAGACAATATTCGGAATATTGCCGATCAGCGGAATATCAAAACAGCCGAGATGAGTCACATCCATACCGGAAATACCGGCGCCGGAAACCAGAATCACTGCCGGATTATTGTTGATTGCCAGATCTTGCGAAAGCTGATCATAAGTTCTCTGTACAAACGAACTCCAGACCAGATACACCGGTTTGCAGCCACCTTTGGCCAAAGCCGAGGACATGGCTACCGCGTGCTCCTCGGCAATCCCGACATCCACAAAATTTTTACCCAACGCCGCTCTTTTCTCCGCATTGATGCCAAAAGCGCCCGGGGTGCCGGCATTGACCACCACCACGCTGTTATCTTTGGCAACTTTGTCTTTCAAATAATTGTATGTGATGTCATTATAGTTCTCACCGCCAAAATTAACCGTCACTTCGCCGGTTTTGATATCAAACGGCAGCTTCCAGTGCCATGTTTCCTTATTTTCTTCGGCAAATTTATAACCTTTGCCTTTCAAACTGTGAATATGAACCACCACCGGCCGGGGCGTATCTTTAACTTCGCCCAAAACTTTGATCAAAGTGTCAACCGAATTGCCTTCTTCCACATAACGATAATCAAAGCCGAGCGCTTTAAACATATTACATTCGGCCTGACCACCGGTTTCTCTCAGCAGCCGCAGATTGGTATACAAACCGCCGTGATTTTCGGCAATCGACATTTCGTTGTCATTAACGATAATAATCATGTTGCTGCCAAGTACCGCCGCGTTGCTCAACCCCTCCAGGGCTTCGCCGCCGGAAAGCGAACCGTCACCGATCACGGCAATTACATTATGCTTTTCGCCCCTGATATCGCGCGCCTTGGCCAAACCGCAGGCCAAACTGACGGAAGTTGAGGTATGCCCGACAATAAAAAAGTCGTGTTCACTCTCACCCGGATTGGTATAACCGGAAATTTTTGCCATCTCTTCGCTTTTAAGAAAGCCGTCTTTGCGCCCGGTCAAAATCTTGTGCGGATAACACTGATGCGAAACGTCATAAACAATTTTATCTTCCGGTGAGTTGAACACATAATGCAGAGCAATTGCCGTTTCGACAATCCCCAAATTGGGGCCGACATGACCGCCGATTTGGCTGTCGCGATTGAGTACCGCCGCCCGGATTTCACCGGCCAGTTCTTCCATTTCCGCCACATTCAGTTTTTTTAAGTCTTTCGGCGAATTGATACGATCCAGATATGCCATTTTTTTCTCCTAAATGATTAGTACCGATTATATTTGCCGGCAGTCTAAGACTTAGACTTAACTCGAAGTCAAGAGTTTTTTTCATTTTTCTTATATTTTTATCTTTCCACCGCTTTATAACGGCCGGCCATTGCCTTGTAGATATAATTTTCGTATTTGATAATCTGATACTTTTGTTCAATCAAATCGTTGCGCAGCGAATTTTCGGTATTGACGGCCTCAAGGAAATCCTTGAACTCTTCCTTGCCGTAGTTGTAACGGCTGCGGTAATAGGCCGTAATCTTAACCGAGTTATGATAATTCTCTTCACATTGCGGTAAATTTCCATCGACTTCAAATAAGCGTAATAGTAATAGGCAATTTCGTTTAACGCCTGGTTTAAAGTATCTTTAAAATCGATCAGAGTGATTTGATAATCCGCTTCGGAAATTTTGACATTGTTCTTAACCCGGTTCCAATCCAAAAAAGGCAAATCTACCGACACGCTGCCGAGGATATAAGAAAAATCAAACGTTGTCCGCGCTTTGTCCGAACCGGAAGCCAGCGCGCCGCGGACGGAAATGTTCGGATACCAATTTTTGTTTTCGGCCTTCAGTTCCTCAAACGCCTTTTCCAGCCGATACTGAGCTGCCAGCAAATCCGGCCGATTGGCCAAAACCGACAACGGCACCTCAAGATCGGGCGTTGTTCCTTTTTGTTTGATGATATCGCCAAAAGCAATATTCTCAACCCCGTTTGTCACATTAAGAATATTCTGCAAACTGGTTACCGTTTCCTTAAACGCCGTTTCCAAATCAAGCAGTTTGTTTTTTTCCGACAACAGGCTTTGTTTAGACTGCAAATATTCTACATTATCGGTCTTGCCGCTTTGGTATTTTTGCTCGGTAATTTTTTGAATGTTTTGATAAGATTCAATATTTTGACGGGTCAACTCAAGCGAATTTTGCAGATATTCCAAATTAAAATAAAGATCAATCACACTGTTGACCAAGGTCAGCCGCGCCGCTTCTTTATCCATAACCGTTGCTTTATATTCAAACTCCTGCGCCGTCCATTGGTTTCTGATCTTACCGTAAAGGTCAACTTCATAGCTCAGCCCCAAATCACCGGAAAACGTGTCCGCAAATTTGTCACCGGTATGAATTTTTCGCTGCGAGGAAGCGAAAAGTTCTCCCGACAAAGTAGGAAACAAATCAGAAGTTGCCAATCCCAAATTATACAGTTCTTTATTCACATTAAGCGCAGTTTTCAGATAATCCGGATTATTGGCCAGTGCTGTTTCTATCAGCCGATCCAGCTTGGGATCGTTATATTGCCGCCACCATTGTTCGTCCACCGTATATTGGGCTTTGACAGCTTCGCTGTACTGCAATTCTTCTGCCAACAGGCGCGGTTCCTGCCCTACTGACGCACAGCCGGCCACCAAGACCAAACTGACGGAAAATAACAATTTTAAGCATCGATAATTTTTCATCTCATTCACTCGCTAAAGCATCAATAGGATTAAGGTTGGAAGCGTTTTTGGCCGGCATATAGCCAAAGATGATGCCGATCGCGGTCGAACAGACCAAAGCCAGCACAATCGACGCGGTGGAAAAGATCATACCGAAATTTTCCGAAAAAGTATTAAACAGAAAACCAAGCAGCATCGACAACGCCACGCCTAAAAAACCGCCGACCAGACAAATCAAAATCGCCTCAATCAGAAACTGCTGGAGAATATCCGCCTGCTTGGCGCCGATCGCCATCCGGATGCCGATTTCGCGCGTTCGTTCGGTTACCGAAACCAGCATAATGTTCATCACCCCGATCCCGCCGACAATCAGCGAAATAACCGCAATGCTGGCAATCAGAAACTTCATCGTATTGGTCGCATTTTGCACTGTCTGTTTAATGCTGTCGGTATTGATCATAAAAAAGTCTTTTTTGCCGTGCAAAGTGGTCAAAATCAGATCAATCCCTTCTTCCGCCACCTGTGAATTAACATGGTCGGAAACTTTGACCGTAATCGAGTTGATATCGCTGCTGCCGTTGATTCTGTACATTGCGGTGGTATAAGGCACCCAGATATTCATCGTTTCCGACATCGGCCCCGGGCTGTTGTCTTTTTCCGTTACCCCGATCACCGTCAGCGGTTTTTTGTTGAAAATAATCACCTTGCCGAGCGGGTTAGGATCATTTTCAAAAATTTCATTTAAGGTATTGTCGTCAATCACCACCACCGAGGCCATCCGATCCACTTCTTCGTCGGTAAAAATCCGCCCTTGAGCAATTTTGCGCCCTTTAACGTCAAAATAGGTTGAACCGACCCCGCGCAGCTGCGCCGTCAGCGAATAGTTGCGGTAAACCAACGTGCCGCTGGCAGAAACATTCGGCGTCGAATTGTCGATAAACCCCTGCTTGCCGAGATAATCGGAATCTCGCACTTTAAGCGTTTTGACCCGCCCCGAACGCATATCGCCGAAACCTTTGCCGGGCATAATATCAATGGTGTTGGTGCCCATCGAATTGATCTGTTCCATGATTTTTGCCTGCGAAGCGTTGCCGAGCGCCACCACCGACACCACCGAAGCAATCCCGATGATAATTCCCAGCATGGTCAACAACGAACGCATTTTGTTTGACAAAATGGCGTGCAGCGACATCTTCAGCGATTCAAGAAAACTGTATTTCAAAGCATCCAGCCGGCTGCGGCGCACATCTGCCACCGCGTCAGAAGACTCATAAAAATCTTCGGCCTTGCGCACATCGGAAACAATTTCGCCGTCTTTGATTTCGATAATCCGGCTGGCCTGAGCGGCAATGCTGCTGTCGTGCGTTACCAAAATAATCGTATGCCCTTGTTTATGCAGGCTCTTGATAATATCCATCACCATCTCGCCGCTTTTGGAATCAAGCGCGCCGGTCGGCTCATCGGCCAAAATAATTTCACCGCCGTTCATCAACGCCCGGGCAATACTCACCCGCTGCTGCTGCCCGCCGGAAAGTTCATTCGGCCGATTGTCAAGTTTGTTGCCAAGATCGAGTTTTTTCAACAGTTCCACCGCCCGCTTGTCACGCGCCTCCGCGTTCAAACCGAGATACACGGCCGGCAAGGCGGCATTTTCGCTTGCCTTCAGGCTGTTTAACAGGTTGTAGCGCTGAAAAATAAAGCCAAAAGTTTTGCAGCGCAGTTCCGCCAGCTGGTCTTTTTCCATCCGCCCGACTTCCACCCCGTTGATCTTATACGAGCCGGTGGTCGGCACATCCAAACAGCCGATAATATTCATCATGGTTGACTTGCCGGAGCCCGACTGACCGATAATCGCCACAAAATCGCCTTTTTCAATCTGCAGTTCTATATTCTTTAAAACATGAACCCGATTGCTGCCGCGGCCGAAATACTTATTGATTTTTTTTAATTCGATTATGTTCATCGAAATCTCCTGGCACCTCTGGCATTGGCTGCTTTATCCGAAATCTCCGCCGACGACATTTGGGCGATCACCACTTCTTCGCCCTCTTGCACACCGTCCTTAATTTCCACATTCAGGTCATCGGAAACGCCCGTTGTCACCGGCCGGCGTTCAACCCCTTCCGCCGTCCGCACTTCCACATACTTGCCGTTCACATCGCCTTTAAGCGCCATCGCCGGCACCGTCAGCACATCATCGGCGCTCTCAACATAAATCACGTTTTGCGTTGTCATCCCGATTCTGAGCTTGCCGTCCCGATTCGGCACCACCAATCGGCCGTAAAAATAAATCGCCTCGCTTGCGTCCACCACTTCCGTATATTGATCATCGGTCAAAAGCGTCAACGCCGGATCGATCGATTTCAATGTCGTTTCATAAACCTTGTTCATATCCGCCAGCACCGAATAAGTGACTTTCACGCCCGGTTTAATATTGCCGATATCGCCTTCCGAGATTTCAATATAAATTTCCATCTGATTCAAATCGGCAATTTGGACAATTGTCGGCGTATCCATTGCCGCATTGATCGTCTGTCCGACTTTAACCGGCACCGACACGATGGTACCGTCCAGCGGCGCGGTAATTTTGGTATAGCCGAGATTGGTTTCCGCCGTGCTGAGTGAAATTTCCGTTTCTTTCAACGAAGCCTCAATCTCCGCCACTTTGGACATTGCCGATTCGTAACCGTCTTCGGCATTTTCCAAATCTTCGGTCGAAGCCGCGTTCTGTTTTTTCAAACTCTGCATCCGTTTATACTGTTTTTCGGCAATTTTCAGCGAGGTCTTGGCCGCTTTCAGCTGTGCCTGATAACTGCTCATTTTGGCCTTGGCAATATCCACATCGTTTTGCTGAGTCGTCGAGTCGATCTCAGCGATCATATCGCCTTTTTTCACATTCTGCCCGATCGAAACATAAAGCTGTTCAATCTTGCCGGAAACCTGAGCGCCGACGGTCACCAGATCGACCGCCTTAACTTCGCCTGTCGCATTGACCACTTTTTCCACATTTTGTCTTTTAACGCTTTGGGTAATATAAGTTACGGTATCTTCTTTTTTAAAAACCTTCAAATAGATGCCGGCCGCCGCCAATACCAAAACAAGATAAATAAAAAGCCTTTTTTTATTTTTTAAAAATGTCATCTCTTTTCCACTCTGTTGCAAGAATTCCGCCGTCTTTCCGATTTGACCCGCCTGCCCTTTGCAGACAAACTCTCCTTATTCTTTAATGGGGTTAAAACCCTTAACAATCAATTAAAATACATAATTACAAACGACAGCTTTTTTCATTGAGTTCAAAATTTTTATAAAAAAATATTGACTTAGACCAAACTCTAAATATTAAGCTGATAAATATTTCACTAAAACAAAGGACCTCAAATGACAATTTGGCTCATCATACTCATGGTAACAATTGCCGCCACCGGCATCGGACTGGTTTATCTGACCAGCCGTGTTTACAAATTTACATTTATCGAAAAAGCCGCCGGCAACAACAAAGCGCACCACATTACTTTGAGTGCATTAATTGTGGCCGCTGCATTTACCGCCGCCGCTCTGATCCTGAATTTGATGAACGCTGTCGTCTGCCTGCTGCACTTTGCCGTCATCTGGTTTTTATGTGATTTATTGTCCGCCGTCATCGCGCATTTCAGACAGCGAGCTTTCAAACATTACTACGCCGGTACCGCTGCCGTCATACTCAGTCTGACAGCTTTGTACGCCGGCTGGTATCTCAACCATCAGATCTGGGCAACCCGCTACACGATCGAAAGCGAAAAATCAATCGACAATCTGCGAATTGTCCAATTTGCCGATTCGCACATCGGCACCACCTTCGACGGCAACGGCTTGGCCGAGCATATTGCTCAAATGCAGCAGCAAAATCCGGACATCGTCATCATCGCCGGCGATTTTGTTGACGACGGCACCTCGCAGGAAGAAATGATCGCTGCCGCGCAGGCACTCGGCAATTTGAAAACAACCTACGGCGTTTATTTTGCTTTCGGCAACCATGATAAAGGCTATTACAATCCGGCCATACGCGGTTTCACCGGCAGTGATCTCATCGCCGAACTGAAAAAAAACAATGTCAAAGTTCTCGAAGATCAAACAGAACTGATCAATAATATGTTTTATATCATCGGCCGCAAAGACCAATCGGAATCAATGCGCGGCGGCTCTCGGGCAGAAATGAAAGAATTGATCAAAAACCTCGATCCAAGCAAATTCACTATTGTCATCGATCACCAGCCGAACGACTACCAAAATCAGACGGCGGCAGAAGTTGATCTGGTGCTTTCCGGCCATACGCACGGCGGACAGCTCTTTCCGCTCAACAAAGTCGGCGAATGGATCGGCGCCAACGACAAAACATATGGTTTTGAAACGCGAAACCTGACCAATTTCATCGTCACTTCCGGTCTTTCCGACTGGGCCATCAAATTCAAAACCGGCACTAAATCGGAATTTGTTATTATTGATATCAAAGGAAAAACCGCGGCCGATTAATCTTTTCAACCACAAATTTCAACAAAAAAACTCCGTATCTGACGGAGTTTTTTTAATCAAACAGCATTGGGCTAGCTCTTCTTGCGGCGAGATTGCTCATATCTCATTAAAATGTAACAGGCAATCAAACCGACAAGTAAAGCCGTTTTTTCCCAACTGCGGCTTTCAAGATAAACGGCAATGCAAGCCGTAGCCACAACAATAACAATCATTCCGATTCGCACAATCAGAATCTTTTTCTCATAACGCCGCCAATTGCAGGTTTTGATACGCTGCCGAACCCAAAGCGGATGCAGAATCAAAAACACCAGGCAATAAAAAGCGGCAATCAACGCGCCCCCAAAAAGACATTGCTCCGGCGGGTTGAAAGTATAAAAAAGTCCCGGCATAATTATAGATGTTTTAAGGTTATAATAATTGTTTTTTCAAACCAAGTATATCAGCCGGAAAAAAGATTGCAAAAAAAATATCAAAAAATTTAAAAAAATACTTGCAAATTTTTTTACTTATGATATTAAGTATTTCGTTCTAACGATGCGGGCGTAGCTCAGGGGTAGAGCGCAACCTTGCCAAGGTTGATGTCGAGGGTTCGAATCCCTTCACCCGCTCCAATTCAAATAAAAAGGTCTCTGTTTTCAGAGGCCTTTTTGTTTTAATTCGATTGAGGGTGGACGATGAGAACCCTCGAGGAAGAGGGTTCGACTACAAGCGAAAGGCGGGCGCGAGAACGCCGGTGAGCGGCAGCGAATGAGCGTAGTGGAACAAGCATTGCGCAGCAATGTCGCGGACAATCCCTTCACCCGCTCCAATTCAAATAAAAAGGTCTCTGTTTTCAGAGGCCTTTTTGTTTTAATTCGATTGAGGGTGGACGATGAGAACCCTCGAGGAAGAGGGTTCGACTACAAGCGAAAGGCGGGCGCGAGAACGCCGGTGAGCGGCAGCGAATGAGCGTAGTGGAACAAGCATTGCGCAGCAATGTCGCGGACAATCCCTTCACCCGCTCCAATTCAAATAAAAAGGTCTCTGTTTTCAGAGGCCTTTTTGTATTGATGCTTTACAGACTCCCCCCATTTTAACGAAGGGAATGCTAAGGTGTCATTAGAAACCGCTCCACACTTTTGAGCGGGATCAAACCGTTAGGCTTAAATCCTTAATAGCCCCCCCTGTTTACCGGGGGATATCTATTAAAACCAATCCCCAAGCCGATTAATCCCAACGCTCATTGCGCACAGACTTCAAAATCAACCGCCTGATGCTTATGTTAAAGCCGAAAGGAAAAAGGATGTTTAAGAACATAAATACCATCGGTTCGTACTGGTTTGATTTGGATGAAAAACTGCGGTTTATCATCACCGGAATCATTAACATGGCACTTCGCTATTTGATTTTTGTACTGTTGGGATTGATATTTTCGGTTAACCGCTATCAGTTGATCTTGCTTGCCACCTGGCTGCTGTCTTCGGGAATTGCATTTTTTTCCTATAAATATTTGGTTTTCCGCACCGAAGGCAATCACTTAAAAGAATTTGCCAAATCAGTCATGATCTGGTGTCTGAGTTATATTTTAAACGCATTTTTACTTGCTTTTTTAGTCAAACGGCAGCAATGGAACGTCTACCTGGCGCAAGGTATCGTGATTATATTAATCGTCGTGATCAATTACCTTTTGTTTAAACATTTTGCGTTTCATCATCAGAAAAAAAGTTGGCTCGAACGGCTATACAATCTTTGGGATTGAGAAACGGCCGGTACAAATTACCGGCCGCAAAATATACTTCTTAATCTTTCTGATCCGAAGCCAAATTCACCGCGGTATAAGGATAATTCTTAACCGTTTCCGCATTCAGCTCGGCGCATTTGGCCTCAATTTTGCTTTGCAATTCATCAATAAACGTATTTTTATCCGTTCCCGGCATCATCGGTTCCATAAACTCAATAATCACTTTGCCGGGAAAATGACGGGTTGAGCTTCGCGGCCAAAACATCCCGGTGTTAAGCGCCACCGGAATCACCGGCAATTTCAGGTTCTGCGCCATAAACAAAAATCCGGGTTTATATTTCTGCGTTGTTCCCGGTTTCATCCGATGCCCTTCGGGAAAAATAATAATCGGCCGTTTTTCCTTAACCTTTTTTTGCGCATCGGCCAACATTTTTTTCATCGCTCGCGCGCCGGCGCCCCGATCTACGGCCACCAACCCATACAACCAAGCTGCCCAGCCGAAAAGGGGAATATAAGTCAGCTCTTTTTTCAAAATCATAACCCCGCGGGTAATAATCGTCGTCAGCGTATAGGTTTCCAGCGCCGATTCGTGTTTGCAGGCATAAACCGCATTTTCCTGATTAAGATATTGGCGTCCGCGCACCTCAATGCTGATACCGCCTAAAACTTTCAGCCCCCACAGCGCAATCGGCAAAATAAACCGATTCCAATAAACCACAGTCCATTTTTGCGGGACAAACCAGCTGAAAATGCAGGAAAAAATAACCCCTAAAGCAATCCATAAATAAATCCAGACCGTACCGAGCCATGAACGAACAAAAAACATTTTATTTCTCCTTTAGTCGTAATCTGCCAAGATGGTTTTTAAACCAAACGTATAAAAATTTATTATATTCCGATGCAATCAGCACAAAACTATGCCAGCTCCGCCACCAGTTTTTTTCCACCCGGTCGGAATAAACCGGATGCGCCAAAATCGCCAGTTGACGGTTATTGGCGCGAAATTCCGCCATACTGCGCGGCATATGATAATTGGACGTAACCAAACGGATTGAACGAATATTGTTTTTTTTCACCCAAGCAGCGGCTTCGATCGCATTTTCAACCGTATTGGTCGATTTTTCATCCAGCGTAATCTCCCGCGAGGTGGTAATTTCCACATCCTGACGTTTTTTCAGAGTGTCGATTGATATCCCTTTGGAAACACCGGAAATCAGCAGCTGCTCGGCACTGCCGCGGTTTAACAGCCGAACCGCCTCGCCGATTCGGTTACGGCCGCCGGTCAAAACGACAATCGCATCGGTCTTCTGATCGGTATCGGTTTTCAAATGATTAATCGTATAGCCAAAACCGATCATACCGCCCAACCAAACGCAGATTCCGATAAGCAAAGCATGGCCTAAAAGTTTTTTGGACATTACATCATCTTTTCCAAAGTGCGTTTAACCGTATAATAAGCCGTCTGCATTGCTACCAGCATCGAAAACAGCGGCAGGCTGCAAATGATTGTCCACGCCCCCCACGAGAGTTTGGCCTCGTTGATAATACCGCCCTCAATTTGCTGCGCCAAATGGGCAATGACGAAAATTGTCGGGATGGCAAAAACAACCCCGATTAAACCGCCCCAAAACCCAAGCACCGCCGTTTTAGCTGCATATTGCTGAGCAATATAAGTATCTTTGGCACCGAGCAAATGCAAAATTTCGATAATATCCTTATGCAGTCCCAAACTGGTTTGGGTCGAGTAAAAAATCGCCCCCGAAGTAATGCCGATCACCAGCACCAAAACACTCAACGCCAGCATTTTCAAACCGCCGGCAAAATTAATCAGCTTGTTCAGCCACAATTTATGATTATCAAGCGAAGCCTGCGGCGCCACCGTTGCCAGTTTTTCCGCCAAAGTCAGAAAATTAATTTCGGCATCCGGTTTAAGTTTGACGTCAATCAGCCGCGGCATCGGCAGATTGCCGAGATCCACATCATCGCCCAGCCAGGGCTTCAGCAGCCGTTCCAGCTGACCGTCGCTCAAGGGAGTGACTTTTTGTGCTTCGGGCATCGCTTCCAGCATTGCCACCGCGCGCTGCTCCTGAATGATCGTTTCATTTTTAGCTTTAAGCTTATCCACGCCGTTAATCGGAATAATCTGCACCGTGAGCGAACCGAGAATGCTCGAATTCCAGTTCACCAGCATCGAATTAATCGACAGCACCCCGGCCAACGTTACCGCAAATAAGAAAACGGCGATCGAAATCATCACTTTTAAAAACAAATTGGAAGAATCGGCAGAAAGCGGCAGTTCCCGATGGCGCATATTGTTATATTTCAGCATATTCATCTCCATCTTCCGGCTTGATGATTGACAAACCGCGGTTTTTGAGGTGAATGGTCGGATAGCGAAACTCCCGAATCAAATTTTCATTATGAGTCGCGATCACCACGGTCGTTCCCAATTTATTCAATTCAACAAACAATTTCATCAGTTTGGGCGCAATATCGTTATCAACGTTTCCGGTCGGTTCGTCGGCCAGCAGCACGTCCGGCCGATTGATCACCGCACGCGCAATGGCCACTCGCTGTTTTTCCCCGCCCGACAAGGTTGAGGTGATGGCCGAAGTGCTGCGGTCGATCTCCACCCATTTGAGAAGTTCGTTAACCCGTTTGCGGATTTCTTTTTCACTCATTCCGCACACTCTGAGCGGCAGCGCCACATTGTCAAAAGCGGAAGAATGCTCCAACAGGCGAAAATCCTGAAACACCACGCCGATTCTGCGGCGAAACATGGCCAGCGCATTACGGTTGGCAAAATTGACATTGTTGCCAAAAACGCTGACATTGCCGCGACTCGGTTTTTGCGCCAGATACATCATGCTCAAAAGGGACGTTTTGCCGGCACCGCTTTTGCCGGTCAGATAATGGAAAGATCCTCTTTCCAGCGACAAGTTGATATTGCTCAGAATTTCCGGTCCGCGTCCGTAGCGGATACCGACATTTTCCATCTCAATGATTGGCGTTTTGCTCATTTTGGGCGAATACTCCTTGGTTTTTTGATGACTACATACTATAATAATATTATCTTTAATAAAATCTTTTTTTCCGGCAATAAAAAGATTTTTTACACTAACCATCAGTTTTAGTAAGGAAACAATATGCTGATACAATGCCCGCAATGCCAAACTGTTTACCGCCTGGAAAGCAAAACGCTGCCGGAAAACGGTCTGAAAATGCGCTGTGCCAAATGCCGTCATGTCTGGCGCGCGCTCACGCCCCAAGAAGAAGACCGGGCGCCTGCCGCTGTGTGCAAGCAAGAAAACACACCCGCCGCGGAAAACACTGCCGTCGATTCCCTGCCGGATACCAGCGCCTTCCGTTTTGCCTTCCGCCGGGAGGAAAAAAACGAACGAACAACAGAAAGCGCCCCCGAAACAACCTCAAATCAAAAAACCATCGAGAGAAAAGAATTTCCCCGACTGCGGCAATTCGGAAAAATGACCGCCGCCGCTTTGCTGCTGCTTTTGCTGACGGCCGCCGGCTGGCATTATCGCAGTCGGCTGGAGCAAATTGCGGAAAAAATCGAGCCCATCAAAGAAAAAACAGAATCCGTGCTGGAACCGTTACTGCAAACAACTGCCGCTTTTTATCAGGAGATTGAACAGGCTTTTCATGATCCTGAGCCCACTTTAAAAATTAACGGTCTGGTCTGGAACTACGGCAATAAAAACGAACCGCCGGTCATCCGCCTGCGCGGCGAAATCGCCAATCCGTCAGAATGGCTGCTCAATATCCCGGTTTTAAAAATTCGCCTGCTCGACCAAGAGGGCAACCTGCTGCAAGAAACGGAAATGTTCCCCGAACGAAGCATGATAGCCCCGAACTCCAACATCAAACTGGAGGTTACAATCGAACAGCCGCCGGAAAATGTTAAACAAGTTTCCGCTTATTTTGCAAAATAACGGTATGCTTATTTGGCTCGCACATACCATGTGCCGCGAGCCGATCCGCGCCGAATCAGATAGCCGCCGCGGACAAGAGCGGACAAATGTTTTTTAACCGTATTGATATTGGCGCCGCTTTTTTCGGTGGCCGATTTGAGCGTAACCCGTCCCCGGTTTTCTGCCAAAGCCAAAATATCGGCGGACAGTTCCGGCAGCTCGTCATAACCACCGGCGGCATGATCATCGGTCTGTTCCGCCAAACGTTTTTGCAAGCGCTGAATCGTCCGCAGAAAAAACAACAACCATTCGCCGTAATCGGGCCGCTGAACCGCCAAGCTGTTCTGTACCTGCCGCAAACAACGGTAGTATTCTTCTTTATTTTCTTCAATCGCCGCTTCAAGCGAAACCAAACGCAGATACCCATACCCCGCTTTTAACAGCAAAAGCAAGGTCAAAGCACGCGCCAAACGGCTGTTTCCGTCCTGAAACGGATGAATAATCAGAAAATGAACCATAAACAGGGCAATCACCGGCAGCGGATGACAGCCGCGGCTTTCCAGACAACTGCGGGTCCATTCGAGCAGTTTATGCACCATCTGCGGCGTTTCAAACGGGCTGGCCGTTTCAAAAAAGACGTCAATCGGCCGCCCGTCGATTGTCTTGGAATAAACCGGATTCAACCGTTGTTTATACTCTCCTTTTTCACGTTCATCCGTTAAAGAATCTGCCAACAACAGTTTATGCAGTTTTTTAATCGAAGTTTCAAAAAAGCCCATTTCTCCGTAATGATCGGTAATTTGTTCCAACAACTGCCGATAATTGCGATTCTCGGCCGCATTGGCAATTGCCGA
This sequence comes from uncultured Azospirillum sp., assembly GCA_902489675.1. Taxonomy (GTDB): domain Bacteria; phylum Pseudomonadota; class Alphaproteobacteria; order RF32; family CAG-239; genus JAFUYI01. The sequence goes on from CABUAP010000002.1 coordinate 27,172, forward strand.
TACGCTTTCATTTAAGGCACGTTCTTTTAAGCGGGCGGCAAGGCTTTCGTCAATACCCCCCTTCCCCCGCCAAACGCCTCTGAACTCGTCAATTGATGAAATGGCACAAAGCACCGGCTGGCTGATAAAAAGATCTTCGATATTAATCATGTTAGTCTCCGCTAATATCTAATAATAGAAAATATTATCTTTTATTATCCGATTTTGCAAGGCTATTTTGGGTTTACAGCAGTTTTTCTTGCCACTCTTTTTCCCGAAAACCGTTCAAGACGAAATTTTTACCGACAACCAACGGCCTTTTAACCAGCATCCCATCAGAAGAAAGCAAGGCAATTTGCTCCGCTTCACTCATCCCGGGCAGCTTATCTTTTAGTTCGAGCGCCTTATATTTCAATCCACTGGTATTAAAAAAACTTTTCAGCGGCTTGCCGCTTTGCGCAAGCCAGCTTTTCAACTCCTCGGCACTCGGACGCTCTTCGACAATATGCCGCGCCTTAAAATCAACACCGTTTTCCTCCAACCATTTGCGGGCTTTTTGGCAGGTGGAACATTTGGGATATTCAAGAAACAAAATTTCAGTCATTTTACATTCTCTCCGATGCGTTTCAATTCAGCATCATACTAAACCGCTCTGCCGATTCGGGCAATATTTAAAAGAAATGAAGCCCTGTTTTTTAACAGGGCTTCAAATCAGATGATATCAATGACACGTCGACTGCTTCCTCGATTTTGATCAAGAAAACGGTCAACGGTATCCTGATCAAACTTATATGAGTAAAAACCATCCCGATCAGGGCGGCTGCTCATATAATAGTCGGTCAGATTACGAGAATTGTAGAACCCGGCGGGTTCCAGCTGAAGAATATCTTCCGCCGTCAGATAACCGCAGAAAATAGCCCCTTCAACCCAGCGGCGTTTCAAAAGGCCATCAACCTTTTTGCCCGCCGACCGGTAAAATTCCGTCATTTTACGTGCACATTCTTCAGAGGATTCGTTGTCATTCAAGGCTTTTAAAAAAGCACTGGGACGGCCGTTTCCTCTCTTGTTGGCAAAATTGCCACCGCCGATGTTGTAGATAAACAAACAAGTGGCCAGCATTTCATTTTCAGAGAGCTCCCGATCAACATATTGATCGATAACCGGAAACACATAACTGCGCAGATGATATCTGACACAATCCTGAGCCGCTTCTTTGGAAATGCTCTGTCCGGGAGAAACTTTTCTGCCGTTTGTATAGCCGGTGGTTCCATACCCGATTGTCCATTTGGCTCCGCAAAAATACGAAGTCGGAAAATAATTTTCCACATAGGCAATACAAGCAATCAACTCGTCTTCCAAACCTTGATAAGTTTTACCGTTCAGACGGACAGCCTCCGTACGGTCAAACAATCGGGAATCAGACTGCGAATAAGCAGGTTCAACGGATTTTTTATCAATAACAACCTCCGTTTCTGCCGCCATTTTTTTCGCCGCTTTTTCTGCAATATTGACCGCTTCGGGCAATCCCTGATCACACACGGACACTTCTTTTGTTAAAACCACAACTTCGGCGGCATCCGTGCTATCAACAGAGATAACTATGTTTTCCGCCAACTGTTTTTGATTTTGCGGCATTGATTGAAAGAGTATAAATATGTCATCTTGACAGATACATATCAAAACAATCAATACCCCGAGCACATAATATAAATATTTCAT
>CABUAP010000003.1 GCA_902489675.1 uncultured Azospirillum sp.
CTGATTAATATTATTGTTGTCCATCGGGATATCCTTATAAAAAATGAAATTAAATTCCTTATTAAAATGCGCTTATAATCACAAAAATGCAATTATTTATTTTGTTAATATACATTTTTTAAACAAAATGTTACATTCCGCTCCCAAATCAGCTGCCCGCCGCCGTCCGTATAACGGCGGCAAGTTTATTGCTGCGCCGCATTTTCCGGCGGCCGGCAGATTTCTTTGGTAAAATTGCAGTCAAACAAATAATTGCCAAAACTGTCGTGATAAGTTGTCGTTGCACTCAAACCGGAGGCAAACATCACCTGAGAACCTTCGCACATGGCCGGCAGCAATTGACGGCAGCCAAAATCCTGCAGGCGCGCCATCATCATCAGACGCTCATCGTCATCCCATTCGGCCGAATTGGCATTGATAATATAAGTATACTGAATATTTTGGCCGCTGCGTTTAATTTCCACCCAGCGGATACCGCTTCTGATTTCAACCGGCAGCATATCCTGCATATTGCGCAATTGAGCGTCAATTTCACTGTCACTCAACCGGCGGGTATTATTTTCTTCGGCAAAAACACCAACCGACAACACCAGCGCGAAAACAGCAAACACGACAACCGAGAATGCTTTCATCACCTTACTCCGCGGCAGAAGCTTTCTGATCATTAAACTGCTTGAGAACATCGGCGCAGCTGTCCAGCGAATAATCGCATTTGGTAAATTCTTTGTCGTTTGCTTCCAAATAAGTTGCCGCAATATGCTGCATCTTCGGGCTGAAGGTGCTCATCAGATCAAGACTGATGCAAAGCATCGGCTTAATTTGCGGACATAATCCGGTTTTCATTTGCTTCAACACTTCCTGCTTGCCCTGCTCATCAAGGTTGTCGCGGAGTTCTTTAGGCATTGAGGCCACCATTTCATCAATATTGATCTGGTAAACATAATTTAAATTGCCGCTTTTCAGTTCAACATCTTTCCAAACCACACCGGGGCTAACCTTCATCGGCAGTGTCGAACGCATCGACATCAGCTGCTGCTCAATAGCACTTTCCATATATTTTTCCAACTCGGCCTGATCAACCGCATCATTACCCGTGGCCGCGGGAAGAGCGCTTTCCTGCGCATGAACGGGAAGAAAAACAACCGCGCTGAAAAGTACAGCCAAAACAAATTTTTTCATAAACCTGATACTCCTTTAATAATTTAATATTTTTCAAGGATAAGCTAAAAAAAACTTTAGAGCAATGATTATCTTGGCAAAAGCACAAAAAAACCCCCGGTGTGTCTTAGCACACAAGGGGGGAAAGCGGAACGCTTCTTCACATTTCTTCCTGTTTGGCACTCGGTTCGCCGAAAACGCAGACCGTGTTGGCCGTGCTGCATTCGTCAAGCTGAGGACATTCGCCGATCAGCGTGTGAACGGTACCGTTCTTGAAATCGACGGCATAGTTCAGGACGGTGTATGCCTGGCCGTGAATATTGCCGGAAGACCAAGCGAACAGCTCTTTGGGCAGCGGGTCGCGGCCGATACTTTCGCGAATCCGGTTGATTTCTTCCAGATGAAAGATAATGAAGTAAAGGGTTTTTACCGAAGCAAGGCTGCCGCCGTGCTCATCACACCAGAAGTGTGCCTTACGGTACATTTTTCTCTTGGGAGAAAAGTCGATCAGCGAAATGCCATCGAACAGATAGATACCTTTTACCTCTTTCACATCTGCCGGTTGAGAAACATAAGTTCCGTTAAACAGCAAAAAATCTCCGAATTTCGGAGTTTGCGCTAAATTGTTCATCGTATTAAAATTTAATTGGTTAATAATTTTTATTATTTATTAAGATAATACGCCTCAACCCGAGAGTCAAGCCGCTTTTATCCGGCAAAAAGAGATTCGGACAATACCAACTCGGCAATAAACGGCAGCGTACGGTTGATGACATGATCGGAAAAATGATAAAAATCACGCAGATCAAGCCGCCATTCCAGCTGCAAAATCCGCGGCGCCGACCACAAGCGCTGCAAATCGCCGGTCAAACCGAATTTGCCGGTATAATCCGGATGATTGACAACCCATGAAATCCGGTATTTTTCCGCCAACTGTCCGATCTTTTCCAACGCTCCCGCATAATCCGCCGCCGGCAGAATACCGGTACCGACTGCCAGCTCAAACCCCCGGCTGCCGTTCATGCCGTGGATATCAAGAAACCAATGACGCTCAAGTTTTCTGTCGCTGATAAAATTTGTCACGGAATTTTTTTCTCGACTGAAACGGCGGCGGATAATGGCAGAAACCCCGCTCTGTTCTCCCGCCAGCCGAGCCAGCGCACCGGTATAAAGATCCGGTGCTTTCGGCTTTTGGTTGCGAAAAGTGCGCACCGCGTGCGGCGCGGTCAAAACCAAACGGCTGCCGCGGTCATCAAAACGGTAAAAATCCCCGTCTTCACTGCCCTGATACGCATCGCGGGCATATTCTTCCTCATATTTTTTCAGCAGATTAAGCATGGGCAAATATCCTTTTTATATATCAGCATAACACGGCCGGCAGAGTTTATCCCCGTTATTCACAGCCTGTGGATAAGTTAATCGAACAATAAGAAAGATTATGTTTGTTTTTATTTTAATTCCTGCTACAACGAAGCCGTTACAAAAGATCAACGGAGATAACAACGACTATGGCCATAGAAAAAATCGACGCGGCGGCGCTGCCGCAAAATATTGAGGCGGAACAAGCGCTTTTGGGGGCGCTGCTTTCTAACAACAAAGCTTTTGAGCAGGTTTCCGATTTTTTGAAACCGGCGCATTTTGCCGATGCGGTAAATGCCAAAATTTTTGAGGTAATTTCAAAACTGATTTCCCGCGGACACGTTGCCGATACCATCACACTCAAAAACTATTTTGAACAGCAAGGGGTTTTAAACGATGTCGGCGGATACAAATACCTGATCAAACTGGCGGAAAGCTCCTCACCTTTGACCAACCCCGAATACTACGCTCAGTATATCTATGACCAATATCTCCGCCGCGAACTGATCTCCACCGGCTGCGATATTGTCAACAACGCCATGAAAGAAGACATCGATTCTTCGGCATCCAGCCAGATCGAAGCCGCCGAAAAAAGACTTTACGAACTTTCCGACAAAGGCGACGGCCAGCGCGGATTCGTCGAATTTTCCGATGCTCTGACCCAATCTTTGAACACCATTGAAAAAGCCTATCAGCGCGAAGGAAAAATCTCGGGCATCTCCACCGGACTGAACAACCTTGACAAGCGCACCGGCGGGCTGAACAACTCCGACCTGATCATTCTGGCCGGGCGACCGGCGATGGGCAAAACCGCCCTGGCCACCAATATTGCTTATAATGTCGCCGACTGGATGTTTCGTGACCGCAATCTGGAAGAAAAAGCCCGCGGCGTCGCTTTCTTTTCGCTCGAAATGTCGGCCGACCAACTGGCCACCCGTGTTCTTTCCAGCGCAGCGGCCATTTCCTCGCAAAAAATGCGCAACGGCGATATCGATAACGGCGAATTTGAACGGATTGCCGAAGTTGTCCGCTCTCTTGAAAAAATGCCGCTTTATATTGACGACACCCCCGGGCTGACCATCAATGCCATCCGCAACCGCGCGCGACGCCTCAAAAGAAGCAAAGGACTGGGACTGATCGTGATCGACTATATCCAGTTGATCACCGGTTCTTCAAGCCGGGGAGAAGCCAACCGCGTGCAGGAACTTTCGGAAATTTCCCGCGGGCTGAAAATTATGGCCAAAGAACTGAACGTGCCGGTAATTGCCCTCTCCCAGCTCAACCGCGGGGTCGAAATGCGCGATGACAAACGGCCGGTAATGTCGGACCTGCGAGAATCCGGGTCTATCGAACAGGACGCCGACATCGTGCTGTTCGTTTATCGAGAAAACTATTACATTCAAAACGAAGAGCCGAAGGAAACCGATAAAAATTATTCGCCGGACAAACATGACAAATGGGAGCAGCGGATGCAGGCCACCCGCCACCGCGCCGACGTGATTATCGGCAAACACCGTCACGGACCGACCGGCACCGTCAAACTCGGTTGGCAGGGAGAATATGCCCTGTTTACCGACCCGATCGAAGACACCCAACTGCCGGAGCAGATAGGATAATGACCGAAGAGAAAAAACAATACATCGTTACCATTGCCCGCCGCGATCCGGCGGCAGAGGCCAAGAAAACGGTTGAACCGGAATTTTGGAAAAAAAAGAAGCTGGAAGAAATGACGCCCGACGAATGGGAACTTTTGTGCGACGGCTGCGGCAAATGCTGCCTGAACAAGTTGGAAATCGACGGCAAAATCCATTTCACCTGCGTGCGCTGCCGCTTTCTTGACAGCAAAAGTTGTTTATGCCGCATTTACGAAAACCGCTTTGAAAAAGTGCCGGACTGCCGCAGCGTTGACTTAAAAGCCATCCGCGAAAAACCCCGTTGGCTGCCCAAAACCTGTGCCTACTGGCTGCTCGACAACGGCCAAGACCTGCCCGCATGGCACCCGCTGGTGAGCGGCGACAAAGACAGTGTTCATCGGGCTTTTCAATCGATACGCGGTCGGTTGATTATTTCCGAGTCGGAAGTGAAGCATTATGAAGATTACATTGTTGACTGGAAAGACATTTGATATAGAGCAGGCAGCCGGTCTGCCGCTCAAAGTTGTTTCCCCGCCCCGCTGCCGTCGGCTGGCACTAAGGATAGATGCAAAAGAACGGATAGCCGTTCTCAATCTGCCGCCGCGCTGCTCTGCCAAACGGGCGCTGCAATTTGTGGAAGACAACCGCGGCTGGATCGAAGCTCATCTGCTGACTGTGCCGGAAAGCAGACAATTTGCCGATGGCGACGAAATCAGTTTGTTTGGCGAAAAAATCAGGATTCGCCATTGTCCCGACTTAAAAAGCGGCGTCCGGCTCGAAAACCAAGAATTGAAAGTTTCCGGCAATGCGGCTTTTCTGCCGCGGCGCGTGCGCGATTTTATCCGCAGCGAAACCCAATCGCGGATGCTGGAACTTTCGCGGCAAAAAGCAGCGTTAATCGGCTGCCGTGTCAACCGCGTAATTATCAAAGATACCAAATCCCGCTGGGGCAGCTGTTCCACCCTCAACAATATCAACTACAACTGGCGGATTGCTCTGGCGCCGACGGCGGCAATCGATTATCTGGCCGCGCACGAAGTGGCCCATTTGAAATTCCGCGACCACTCTCCGGATTTTTGGAATTGTGTAAAAAGTCTTAGCGCAACGGCCGAAAGCGGACGTCTCTGGCTCAAACAAAACGGCAGATTATTATACGCTTATGAGTAATCTGCTTGATTTAGACGGATTTTAAACCTATATTATCAGTAGTTATATGTCTATTTTGAGGAGAAACCTATGTTGAAAGACAAAATCGAATTAAAAAACAACTACACCGATGTCGGTGTGGAAAGAACCAGCGTTGATGACGGCTTGCGCGCTTATCTGGTCAGCGTTTACAATCATATGGCCGGCGCTTTGGCCATCACCGCCGCCGTTGCCTTTCTGGTTGCCAACACCCCGTTGATTGCCATGATGTTTAACCCGCAAACCGGCGGAATGTCGGCACTCGGCTGGCTGTTCCTGCTCTCCCCGCTTATTGTCATTTTCGGGTTCAACTGGGTCTTAACCCGTGGTACGCTGGCACAAGTTCGCGGCGTATTTTGGCTCTATTCGGCCCTGATGGGCGTTTCTTTGGCGCCGATCTTTCTTGTTTATACCGGCGCCAGCATGGTTCGTGTTTTCCTGATCACGGCGGCAATGTTCGGCGGTATGAGCATTTACGGCACCGTCACCAAGCGTGACTTGACCTCACTCGGTTCCTTTTTAAGAATGGGACTGTGGGGCATTATCATCGCCATGATCGTCAACATCTTTATGCAAAGCCCGGCGTTGTATTATGCGCTGTCGATTGTTTCCGTTGTTGTCTTTACCGGTCTGACCGCTTATGACACTCAGAAAATCCGCCAGATCTATATGTCGGACGACAATGATGACACCATGACCCGCAAGGTGGTTGTCGGTGCCCTGGAACTGTATCTTGATTTCATCAACTTGTTCTTGGCTCTGCTGCGCCTGATGGGCGATCGCAAATAAGGCCTAACGACAGCCTTTTAACCTGAAAGGAGAGGGAAATCATTTTGATTTTCCTCCCTTTCTTTTTATAAATAAAATTAACCGAACAAACGGTTTAAAATTAAAAGAACGGGAAGAAATTTTCTTTCCCGTTCTCATCTGTGGATAAAACCGATCTCAACCGATATATACCGTATGCAGCATATTGGTCCGGCCTTTTACGCCAAGCGGAAAACCGCCAGTAATAATGATATGATCGCCATGGCTTGCCGCACCGCTCTCCTGAGCCACGGCTTTGGCAACATCTTCAAAATGGTCAAAGCTTTGGAAGGTCGATTCGTTAATAAAACGACGCGCTCCCCAAACCAGCCCCAGTTGACGGGCTACTTTAACATTCGGCGTAACGGCAATAATCGGAATATCCGGCCGTTCGCGGGCAACCAAAAATGTTGTCCGCCCCGAACTGGTATAGGTCACCACCGCTTTCACGTTTTTCAGTACTTTGGAAACGGCGTTGGCGGCATAAGTAATGGAATCGTCTTCCCCCACACAGCAAGACAACGGCTGCATATTTTTCATATATTGGAAGAACAACGGATCAGCTTCAACCTGCGTAATGATTTTGTTCATCATTTTGACCGCTTCCACCGGATATTTGCCGGCGGCCGTTTCTGCCGAAAGCATTACCGCATCGGCGCCGTCATAAACGGCATTGGCCACGTCGGAAACTTCCGCCCGGGTCGGCGTCGGTTTTTCGATCATCGATTCGAGCATCTGGGTTGCAACAATCACCGGTCGCGCATATTTGCGGCAGGCATTAACAATTTTCTTCTGCAAAACAGGTACGGTTTGCAGCGGACATTCCACACCCAGATCGCCGCGGGCAACCATAATCCCGTCGGAAAGTTTGATGATTTCTTCCAATTCGACAATAGCACTCGGCTTTTCCAGCTTGGAAATAATCAATGCCCGATCGCCGATCAGCGCTTTAGCAGCTTTTACATCATCTGCAGATTGCACAAAAGACAGGCATACCCAGTCTACCCCCAAATCAAGGGCAAATTTCAGATCGTTTTCGTCTTTTTCGGTAATAGCCGAAATCGGCAGCTTGATATTGGGCAGATTAACCCCTTTGTGGCTGGAAAGCTCTCCGCCGACTTTGACTTCCGTCACCGCGCTGACCGCATCGCAAGACTTGACCGTCAAGACGATATTGCCGTCGTTTAGCAACAAGTCGTCGCCCGGTTTGATTGCGGCAAAAATTTCCTTATGCGGCAGCATAACCCGTTTTTCGTCTCCGAGTTCGTCTTTCATATCCAAAATAAAATCAGCGCCGTCTTTCAACACCACGCGCCCGGCGGCAAAAGTGCCGACCCGAAGCTTTGGCCCTTGCAAATCGGCCACAATGGTGGTAAACAGCCCTTTTTCCGCCGACAAACGACGAACGATATCAAACCGTTCTTTGTGTTCTTCGTGCGTACCGTGGCTGAAATTAAAACGAAAGGCATCCGCTCCGGCGTCCAGCAAAGCGGAAATTGTCTGCTCGCCGGCAGATGACGGACCGATCGTGGCAAGAATGCGCGTATATGTTTTTTTTGGCATTTTATCCTCTCTCTTTTTCTTAATTTATAGCGGCATTATAGGCGCTAAAATTTAAACTTCTACAAGATTTTTTCGTACCCACAATTTATTTGCTTGTCAAAAGATATAGCTTTTGCTAATCTCGCTTACAACCAAAAAAGTTTTTCAGGAGATAAAATAATGACAGAAGTTGGAGGCATTGCTGCCGACAGACTGCGTTCGCTGATCGAGAGAATCGAACGCCTGGAAGAAGAAAAAAAAGCCCTTTCGGGCGACATCCGCGACGTGTTTGCCGAAGCCAAATCGGCCGGTTTTGACATCAAAATTATGCGTGCAATCCTAAAGCTGCGCAAAATGAACGCCGCCGACCGCGACGAGCAGGAATTTTTGCTCGACACCTATCGCAAGGCGCTTGATCTATAAACCCAGCGCGACGCCCAAAACGCCGCCGATCACAATATAAAGAATGGGGTGCAGTTTGAAAAAATGAATTGCGCCCCAAAATATTGCGCAAAGCACCACGGCGTTCACATCGGTCAGCGCCAGCAGACCAAGCTCAATGCCCGCATTAAGAATCAGCGCAATCACCGCCGGCCGGATGACATACATCAAATTTTGAAAAAAGCTGCTTTGCCGGAACTTATCCAAGAGCGAGGCGATAATCACAATGATGACCACCGAAGGAAAAACCAGCCCGAATGTCGCCGTCAGCGCACCGGAAATGCCCGCCGCCTTAAACCCGGCATAAGTTGCCATATTGACCCCGAGCGGACCGGGAGAAGATTCTGCCACCGCAATCATATTCACCAGTTGTTCAGACGTAAACCACGGATAACGGGTCGTCAGATCAAACAAAAAAGGAACCGTCACCAACCCGCCGCCCAAAGCAAACAGGCCGATTTTGCAAAACTCAAAAAATAAAACACCGTAAATCATGGCTAACTCCTGATCAACAATCCGATCACCGCGGCCGCCAGCACCACCGTCACCGGCGAAACCCCCAGCCATACCAACGCCAGCATCGACAAGCAAAAAATCACCCCTTGAAACAAGCTGCCGACGCCTTTTTTCCACATTCCGAGCACCACATCCAAAATCAGCGCAATCACCACGATACGGATACCGGCAAAAGCGTGTGCCACATAGCGGTTTTCCATATACAGACTGACCGCGTTGGCAATGGCGAGAATAATAATGATCGACGGCGCAATAATGCCGGCAGTGGCCGCAACTGCTCCCGGAATCTTTTTAAGTTTATAACCGATAAATGTTGCCACATTAACAGCGATGATTCCCGGTGTACACTGGCCGATTGAATAATAATCCATCAACTCTTCGTCCGTTGTCCATTTTTTCTTTTTCGCCAGTTCCGCCTGCAACAGCGGGATCATGGCATAACCGCCGCCAAACGTAAACATTCCGATTTTGAAAAAAGTTGCAAACAAATTCCATAAAACCGACATTTTTTTATTGTTCTCCGATTCAAAAACCTTAAAATAAAACTATATAAACATATACTTTCACAATCGTTAAACAAACGGAGAAAAAATGATCATCGCCGTCTTAAAAGAAACCGCCGATTTTGAACAGCGTGTTGCCGTTACGCCCCAAACCGTACAAAAGCTGTCTGCCGACGGTGCCAAAGTAAAAATTGAAAAGAATGCCGGCATTGCCGCCGGTTTTACCGATGAAGAATACCAAAACGCCGGCGCCGAAGTTGTACCGACCGCCAAAGAAACTCTGCAAAATGCCGATTTTTTATTTAAAATAAAAGCCCCGGCCGAGCAGGAAATGCCGTTACTGCCCGATCATTTGACGGTTATTGCCGATTTTCGCGGTTTTGTCCCCGATGAAGGACTGATCAAAAAAAGAAAATTAAGTTTATTTGCGTTGGAAAAAATGCCGCGTATTTCCCGGGCGCAAAATATGGATATCCTGTCCTCTCAAGACAATTTGGCCGGCTACAAAGCCGTGCTTGAAGCCGCCAATATGCTCAACCGGGCGGTTCCGATGATGACAACCGCCGCCGGATCGGTGATGCCGGTCAAAACACTTATTGTCGGGATCGGCGTAGCCGGCCTGCAGGCCATTGCCACAGCCAAAAGGCTTGGCGCCGCCGTCTTTGCCCACGACATTCGGCCGGAAACCCGTGAACAGGCGGAATCGCTCGGCGCCCGCTTTGTTGAGAGCAAAGATCTGCCGCAAGCTCTGACTGAGGCCGACGTCGTTATCACCGCGGCCGGTTCGCCGCCAACCGCACCCGTACTGTTCAAAGAAAAAGAAATCAAACTTTTGCAAGCCGGCAGCATCCTGATCGATATCTCCGGCAATGTCAAAGGCTTCGATTCTCCGTCAACCGTTACCACCGAAAAAGGCGCCGTCATCACCGTTGACACCCAAATGGCCGCATTGCTGCCGGCCACCGCCAGCCGTTTGTTTGCCAATAATATCTTCAATTTCTTCCGTCTGCTCTGTCCCGATCTTCTGCCCGACCACACCCCCGACTTTGCCGACGATGTTATCAACCGCACCTGCATCTATTGGCAGGGACAAAAAAGGGAGTAAGCCATGATTGAATTGCTGATCATTTTTGTTTTGGCCGCGTTCATCGGTTATTTTGTCGTTTGGGGCGTCACCCCTGCTCTTTATTCGCCGCTGATGAGTGTATCAAACGCCATTTCCGGCGTGATCATCCTTGGCGCCGTTACCGTCGCCGGCAATGCCGAAAATCGTTTCATCGAAATCTGCGGGCTGATTGCCGTTGTGCTGGCCGCCGTCAATATTTTCGGCGGATTTGCCGTTTCGGCCCGAATGCTGGCCATGTTTAAGACCAAGGAGAAAAAATAATGAGCGAATTGATTTATCTTTTGGCTGCTGTTTTATTCATTCTTTCGATTCGCGGCTTAAGCGCCCCCAAAAGCGCTCGGCTGGGCAATTACCTCGGCATTACCGGCATGACTATTGCCGTAATTACCGCTCTTGCGCTGATCCCTTCCACCCGGATGCTGCCGATTGTTCTGGCAATTGCCGCCGGCGGGGTTATCGGCATTTTGAGCGGGCAAAAAGTGCGGATGACCGCGCTGCCGCAAATGATTGCCGCCTTCAACGGTCTGGGCGGACTGGCGGCTGTTTTTCTGGCCGCCGGCGAAGTGGCGGCTGACGGCACCCACTATTTTGCTTCCGCCGTCGGGCTGATCATCGGCGCACTGGCCTTTTCCGGCTCAATGGTTGCTTTTGCCAAATTGCAGGGGCTGCTGCCGGGACGCGCCTTGTTTTTTCCGTTTCAGCATCCGCTTAATTTGCTGCTGGCAGCCGCGGTTGTCATCTTATTTATCGGCTTCGGCCTCACCCATACCGAATGGATGTTTTGGCTCTTGACCGTCCTTGCGCTGGTATTGGGGCTGCTGTTGGTGTTGCCGGTCGGGGGCGCCGATATGCCGATTATCATTTCCGTTTTGAACGCCTATTCCGGCTGGGCGGCCGTCGGCATCGGCTTCATGCTGAACCAGACGCTGATGATCATCACCGGCACCATCGTCGGCGCCAGCGGCGCTATTCTGGCTTTTGTCATGACCCGCGCCATGAACTCCTCGCTCATTCAGGTCATGCTCGGCGGCGCCGCCAAAAACGCCAAACAATCGGCAGCAGCCGCTTCGGGAACAGAAAAAGGCTTTGCCAAAAGCGGCAGCCCTGAAGATGCGGCTTTTATCATGGAAAACGCCCGCAGCATCATCATTGTTCCCGGTTACGGCATGGCCGCCGCCCGCGCTCAACACGCCCTAAAAGAAATGGCGGCGCTGCTTCGCCGCAAATACCATGCCGAAGTCCGATTCGCCATCCACCCGGTAGCCGGCCGGATGCCCGGACATATGAACGTTCTGCTGGCCGAAGCCGATGTGCCTTATGAAGAAATTTTCGAAATGGACGATATCAATCGCGATTTTGCCAATACCGACGTCGCTTATGTGATCGGTGCCAACGACACCACCAACCCGCTGGCCAGAACCGACCCGTCTTCACCGATTTACGGTATGCCGGTGCTCGACGTTGCCGCTGCCAAAACCGTTTTCTTTGTCAAGCGTTCGCTGGCTTCCGGCTACTCCGGCGTTGACAATCCGCTGTTTTATAACGAAAACACCATTATGCTCTACGGAGATGCCAAAGCCGTCACCGAAGCGGTGGTCAAAGAACTGGAAAAATAAGCGGCGGCCTACATAAAGACCAACAGCGCCACCAGCAGAAAACCATAGAGAAGGATGCCCTTGAGGTACATTCCGGCCACCCGGAAATCTGCCCCCGAGGGCATTGCGTTTTCAATAATGATGGTTTGCAGCAACACATAGAAAACATAGTTGAAAATTGTCGGCCTGATCAATGGCAGGTAGTAACGGTTCAGATAAAAACCGATCACCAAAAGCAGCAGCGGCGCCATGGCCGACGGTATGGCGTTATAAAAAGTAACATTGCGAAACCCGACACTGCCCATAACATAGTACCCATCCGGCGACTTGCGCGGAAAAACGGTAAAATTGCAGGGTCTGGCGTTCAACACCAAACCGACGGTATAATGCATCAGCTCATGCAAAATGGTGCCGGGAATATTGACCAGTGCGCTCGCCCACATACTGCTGTAGGTCGTATATTTGATTCTCAGCAGCACAATCACCAACAAAATCAGCAAAAAACGGTTGTTAAAAAAAGTGGCCAGCACTTCCGGATCGTTGGAAAAAGAAACCCAGCGCTGATACATCAGATTCAAAAAATCCATCGGTGTCCTACTCCCTGTTTAACATCATCATTCCGGCCAAATATGTATTGAGCAACAGCGTGCCGCGGCGGTCATCGCGCCCGTCGGCAGAAAGAGCGGAAAGCGCAACCAGACTCACCTCCAACACTTTTTGCGACATTCTCAGCCGCCGCATCCCGATCCGCGGAAACATTGCGGCAAGATCCGGCGTAAACAGCCGCTCCAGCCGTACCAGCTGCCGCCGGTAAGACACGCTCAGACAATAGTCTTTCAAATTGAGATGAAAATTATAAAATAAAAACCACAATGGCCGATGTGCAGCCACAAATTGCTCAAAACAGCCGGCATAAAGATTGATATTGCCATAACCGCGGCGGCCGCTGTCCAGCTGGCTCAAATAGGCATAAAGCGCCGAAAGCGTTATTTCGTTCTGCTCGGCAACAAAATCATCCATTGACGAAAACTGGTTATAGATGGTGCCGATCGAACAGCCGGAAGCCTCCGAAAGTTTGCGGGCGGTCAGATACGCCGCCCCTTTTTCGGTCACCAATTTTCTTCCGGTATCAAGCAGGCGGCGGCGGATATTGTCTTTTGAATTTTGGGTCATATATTTTTCTTAACAAATTATTTGCAATATGGCATTATAATAATTCAATTCTGAACAGTGTTCAATTTTTTTCTTGACCTTTGACAGGAATATTTCGATGAAAAAAACATTTTTATCTGCTCTTGCTTTTCTTTTTTGCCTTTCTGCTGCTCCGCTTGCGGCCGAAACACTTGAAGGCGGAAAATTTTACGAAGACGTCATGATCTCCGATGATATGAAAATGGAAGACAGCTCCAACTCGGCCAAAGAAAAAGCCAGCAGCCTGCTCAATCAAAAACCCAAAATCATCAAAATCGAAGGACAGCCGCTGCAGTTCCGCTCTTCCCGCGGCAAACCGGCTGCCGCTGCCTCAACCATTGTCAGCCAGCCGATTGATACCACCACCAAATACGGCGAAGCGCCGTTCGGCCTTTCCTGGGGCGCCACTTATAACCAAACCAAAGCGCTCGGCGTTGATATGGAACGCATTGCCCGCAAAGACAGCGTGAACGATTTTGTCGTCACCAAACTGCCCAAACCGATTGCCGATTTTCGTCAGGTGATTGTCAGTTTCGGCGAAAATAATTCTTTATGGCGGCTTTCCGCTTACGGGCGGCTGCTTGACGACGACGCCTCGGCTTCCAAAGCCCTGCATCTGTACCGAAAATATTACGGTTTGCTGGCGCGCAAATACGGCAATGCCAAAGAGTTTTTCACGCCCAAAATTACAACGGTTGAAAAAAAAGTAAAAGACGAGTATGGAGTAGATAAGATTGAAATCGAAAAAATCTCCGAGCCGATCGGCGGTGCCGATTTTCTGGCAGAGCTGAAAAGCGGTCAGGCGGTTTTGTATGCAACTTTCGAAGATCAGGATGTCGGCGCGGCTTTGGCTGTCAACGTTGACGGCGACGGCAAAAGCTACATCATTATCGACTACACCAATCTCCGGATCTTCCGTGAGCGCGAAGAGCAGACTCTTGACGCTCTTTAATAAACAATAAAAAGGAAAAAACACGATTATGACTAAAATTTGTTTTTGTGGCATATCGGGCAACGGCATGAGTCCGCTTGCCCAAATCATGAGCTTAAAAGGCTGTGAAGTATATGGCAGCGACCGCAATTTTGACGCCGGACGCGACGCCAAAAATCGTCAGGCATTGCTCAATATGGGCATTAAACTGATCCCTCAGGACGGCAGCGGCATCACCCCCGATATGGAAACGGTGTATGTATCGGCTGCTCTTGACGAAAACAACCCCGATATCAAAGCTGCCCGCGCGCTCAATATCCCGGTAAAAAAACGCTCCGATCTCCTGGCCGAAGTTTTTCATCAATATCCTTTCGGCATTGCAATCGGCGGCACCTCGGGCAAAACCACCACCACCGCCATGATCGGTTATATTTTTGATATTCTCGGACAAAAACCCTGCCTGATCAACGGCGGAATGCTGCGCAACTACGAACAGTTAAAAGGCTTGCCCAATTTCATTTACAACGAAGACAAATTCTGCATTATCGAAGCCGACGAAAGCGACGGCTCCATCTGCAAATATCACCCCGAGATTGCGCTGGTTAACAACATCTCACACGATCACACTTCTATGGAAAATCTGATCGGCTATTTTCAAACCTTTGCGGATAACACTAAAGGCACATTGGTGGTCAACGCCGACTGCGAACTGAGCCGCAACTTAAAACATGAAAATAAGGTAACCTTTTCGGTCAAAGACCCAACCGCGGACTTTTTTGCCGATCATATCAAATGTCTGCCCGACGGCGTAGAATATAATTTCCGCGGACAAACATTCCGTCTGCATTTGTTTGGCGCCTTTAACGTCAGCAACGCAATCGCCGCGATTGCCGTCTGTGCCAAAGCCGGTCTCGACCCGCTTATGGCCGCCAAAACGCTGGAAGGATTTTCCGGCATCAAACGCCGTTTGGAAATTGTCGGCACCACCGGCCGCGGCATTACCCTGATTGATGACTTTGCCCACAATCCGAGCAAAATAGCTTCTTCGCTTTCTGCTCTAAAAGAATACCCGCGGCGGCTTTTGGTTATGTACCAGTCGCACAGCCCGTTTTCCGCTTTTAACACCGGCAGCGAAGTAGCGGCGGAAGTTGCCCGCGTACTCGGCTCCGACGATATTTTTGTCATGCCCGAAGTTTATATGCTTGATAAAAATGTCGACAAAGGGATTTCGGCCGCAAACATCATCAATGAAGTGCGCAAAAACGGCCTTAAAAACGCCTATTTTCTCGAAACTAAAGAAAATGTGCACAAATTTATTCTCGAAAATGCCCAAGACGGCGACTGCATTGTCATCATGGGTGCCCGTGACAACTCGCTGCCCGATTTCAGCCGGCAGCTTTTAGCGGAGTTATAAACTATGATCAACCCGATTCCCCGCGGCTCAAAAGTCGGCATTGTTTCCCCTTCTTCGGCACTCGATTCGCCCGAAGATATCCGTGACGGACTGCACTGGCTGGAGAGTTGCGGCTATCGGGTTGTTTTGGGTTCTCATGTCTTTGACCGACAAAATCATATGGCCGGCTCGCCCCAACAACAGGCCGAAGACATGATGCATTTTTTTGCCGATCCGGAAATCAAAGCCGTTTTTGCCGCCGCCGGCGGATTCGGCGCCCAATATCTGCTGCCTTTGCTTGATTATGAGCTGATTCGGAAAAATCCCAAGCCGCTTATCGGCTTCAGCGATACCACCGCATTGCAGGCCGGTATCTATGCTCAAACCGGCAATATCAATTATGCCGGAATTTTGCTGAAATACGATTTTGGCCGCGGCGCCTCAATCCATCCCTATACCGCCGAAAGCTTTTTATGCGCAATGGACGGCGGCTTTGAAGATATCCGCGGCGGCACCACTGTCAGCCCCGGCACGGCGGAAGGCCGGCTGATCGGCACCAATCTGTGCGTTTTGCAGTCTTTGGCCGGCACGCCTTACTACCCCGATCTGAGCGGCAGTATTTTATTACTGGAAGACGTGGACGAGAAAAGCTACCGCGTTGAAAGAATGCTGTTACAGCTCCGCCAGCAACCGTCGTTTGAACGGATAAACGGCATCATCTTCGGGCAGTTTACCGATATCAGCCTTAACCACCCCGATGACAAAGATATCAATCAGATTATCAATGAGTTTTCTGCCGCCGTCAAAGTTCCCGTTATCCGCAACTTTCCCTTCGGCCACGTCCGCGCCCGCAAAACGATTCCGCTTGGCGCTCACGCTCTGCTTGACGCCGGCAACTGTATCCTAAAAATTAAAAACTAGATTGAGCAGCTGTTGCAGGTTGCTCGCATTTAGGCGCGCCATCAATTCCTGATATTTGAAAAAACTGCTCCAACCATAGCTGTTAAACGCCAGCATACTGCCGATAATCCACAAATTGGCGCCGGGCAGAAACATGGCGCAGAACAAATACGACACCTTGGGCAGATCAGTCTGTTTTTCGTGGATTTGCGAGGCCACCGTATCCACGTGATAACCGATAAAATAACCAAATACGGCGCTGACAATCCAGTTAAGCGCGGCAAATTTCATATAAATGCCGACCCCGACCATAAAAAAGAAACAAAACAGCGGGAAAAAATAAGGCGCGATAATAATCAGCCAGTTACCCTCGCCTTCAAACCCCATCGAACCGCCGGAATTGTCCTCCTCAATTCTGATATGCTTCACCTTATGAAAAGTCAACACCGCAAAAAAACTATGCGTCAATTCGTGAGCAATAATTTGCATTGATGTCCTGATCGAAGCTTCCATCGACGTCCGCGCGACAAAAAAAAGGAAAAAACCGCCAAACAACGCCACAAACTTGAGGGTTTTAAAATCAAAATATTCCAGCGATTGAAAAAAAGCCGGCACCGACCACAAGGCCCACACCGCAACCGGCCATTTTAACAAACCGATAATCTTATCCAATATCGTACTCATAAAAGCGACTATAAGTCATCCGCGGAAAAAATTCATCAAAATTAATACAACTATCAACATTCCTCTTGTAAATATAATTATACTTCTTACAATATGTGCATCTTTTAATTATGTTAGGAAAAGTTTGATGAATGACAACGATACATTTGATGCCTTTGACTTTATTATCAACGAAGAAGACGAAGTGATGCTGCTGCTCTATGCCCGCGAAGGCGAGCCGAAAGACGCGGTGATCGAAATCAGTGCCGAAAACCACTCGGCGGTTCTGTATCGCAACGACAACGACGGCATTATTATCGATAAAATTCCCGATGATGCTTTCGACAGCCTGCAAGATGCCGACAGTCTTCTTATATGCGAGTTAAAACCGACGGAAAAAGAAGAAGATACCGAAATCGTCAACGCCTATGAGGTCGATATCGTTTTATAAAAAATACCAAAATTAACGCACCAGATGATTATCCAGCCGTTCTTCTTCCAGACCGGCCGGATCTTGGTGAATAATGACTTGCGAATTGGGAAAACGGGCTTTTACCTCGTTTTCAAAAATATCCGTCAGTTCATGCGCCTGATAAAGCGACAGATTGCCATCCAGTTCCAAGTGGAATTCAAACATATAAATGCCGCCGAGATCCCTAGTCCGCAAGTCGTGGATACCGCGGCAAAAACCGCAGTTGTTTACCAGCTCAAAAATTTCCCGTCGCACTTCCTCGGGCAATTCCTTATCCATCAAGAGCGCGATGGCCTCGCGGGCAATCTTGTAGGCATTGAGCAAAAGATATGCAGAAACAAATAAGGCGGCCAGTGTGTCAACCCAATAAACCCCGAAGATTTTGACCGCAATCAGGCTGACCACGATCGAAAGATTGGTGGCCATATCGACCAGATAATGCGCGCTGTCCGCCGCCACTGCCAGCGAGGCGGTTTTCCTGACCACATATTTTTGAAACACGATCAATGCAAATGTGATCGCCATACTGGCGACCATGACCGCAATGCCGACCCCGGTATCTCCGACTGGACGCGGCGAAATAAAACGGCTGACACCTTCATAAATGACAAATACGCCGGAACCGGCAATAAACGCCGACTGAACAAGCGCGCTCAAAGCCTCGGCTTTGCCGAAACCATAGCGGTGTTTCATATTTGCCGGCTGAGAAGAAAACTTGACCGCCACAAAAGTGATCAGCGAGGAGAAAATATCCGACAAGCTGTCCACCATTGACGATAACACCGCCAACGACCCGGTATAAAGCGAGGCCGCCAGTTTCAAAAGCGTCAACCCGCTGGAAACGGCAACGCTGGCGGTAACCGCAATTTTCTTCAAACGGTTGATTTGTTTTTGATCAACGGACGGTAGCTGTGACATTCTCTATTTTCTCAAAATTTTCTTTGCTTATTTCATAATGGCATTTTTCCGCCGTTTGGGCAAAAAATCCGAGATATCCGCCCTCTTTTTCCGTCGGAAAAACATAACGGGCATAGATATGCTCTTTATTTTGCCAAAAGTCAATTCCGATTTTCCGCTCGCCTTCAACGTCAAGCGTCAAAGTCTTTATTTTTTCACCGTCAGGCTCGCCTTCAACTGCGGTTTCAAACCCGCTGTTGAGCAAAACTTTGACCAGTTCCGCGGTACGATTGAGATTGGTTGTCCGATCAAAACCGCTCAAACGGCCGAAACGCAGATTCCACAAATTGCTGTAAGTCCAATCGGCCGCATTCGTTGACAAATCGATCAGATCGGCCTTAACCATCCAAACTTGAAATTTTTCGGCAAAACGAATATAGGCTGCCCGTGCGCCGCGGCCGATATCGATATCATATTTCCCGACTGCAAAATCGGCCAAGACTTTTTTATCCGTTCCCTCAAGGCGGATTTCTATGCTCTCCGATCCTTCGGCCGAACTCGGCGCCAATCCGAAACGGGACAAATATTCGGCTTTATCCGACTTCTTTTCATAATAAACGGCATCGGCCAAAACCGCAAGAAAACGAGCGATTCGCTCCTGATAAACCGCCAGACACGGTTTTCCTTCCAATCGCCAGCCGCCGTTCTGCTTAACAAATTTTAACTGCCCTTTGGCCGATGTCAGTGAAACCGTTGCCACTTCGTTCAGATTTTCCGCCAGATCGGAAAAGACCGGTTGATTTTCATAACTGTCAATTTTATTTTCCGTCGTCAGATAAAAAGACAAACCGCCGGCCGCTGCCAACAAGGCGGCAACCGCCGCGGCTGTTTTAAATTCCCGATTTAAAACAATTTTGAAAGACAAATATTCCCGCCGGAAAGTTCCCCTCAGGCCGACAAAGGCTAACACCAGCAAAATCAACAGCGGCACCAGATAAATATTCAAAATTTTGATTTTCAAACCAAGTGTTTTTATGTTTTGATGAATATCCATCCTGATTTCCGCCAGTTCGCTTCTCAGCTTGTCCAGTTTCTGCCGAGTTCCGGCAATTGCCGCCAATTCATCGGAGGTAAAATTATCTCGTTCTTCAAATTCTCTTTTGCCGAAAACTTCTTCCAACGCCCGTTTGGTTTGGTCAATCTGCTGAAAAATGTCATTTTCTTTAAGCCGGAAATTGCGCATATTCGTTTTACGCATATTTTCAACCCCCTCAAACCGCCGCAGCTTCTGCGTACGGCCGCGCAAATCGACCAAAGCCCCGTCACCGGCAAGATAATCAAGCGAATTGAGGATAAAATTGGCGTTATCATAAAGCGGAATAAAATAATTATTTTCTAAAATTGTCCGCCCCGAACTCCAAAACGTGTCATAGATAAAATCGGTATCGGCCGCCACAATCACTTCAAACGGATTTTTTTTGTTTTTTTCAACCAAAAGGGCCGCCAAAAATTTCAGTTTGCCGTCAGGTTTAAACATCCCGAGCAATTCCGTCGGATTTTTGCCTTCGTAAACCACCCCGGAACTCAAAACACCGGACTGCTCACCGCCCTTAATCAACGGCACAAACGAACTGCGATCGCCTTCGGGAACCACTGCCGAAACCGATGCAAACAATATGCCCTGCAGGTTTTTGGTTGCCGGAAAATCCGGATTCATGCTTGAAGCCGGTGCCACAAACTGCACCACATCCTGAGTAAAAATCGGATTGGTGGAATAGTTTTTGGTCGCATCAACCGTAATCGAATTGTCAAGATCGGCCACCACCAGCTCATTATAAAAGCGAAATCCCCAAAACTTATCCAGCCCGTTTAGATTGGAAGGATAAAACTCGATATTGTCCGGCGAAAAAATACGCGAAGCTTCCGCTGCCGTATCCAAAAGCAGCAAGGTCTTACCACCGAGTTCGGAATAGCGTTTGATCGCGCTGACCACGTCTTCGGGCAGCTTTTGCGGATGGATCATCATCAGCAGATCAATTTTTGCCAAATCATCCGCCTGGCTGATAATTTTAATATCATAAAATTTCTCGATTTCGATCATAATGTTCCAGCGCGGAGAAACATAACCGCCGGCAAACGGCGTATCAAACACCGGCAGACTGCTGATCAGGCCGAGTACTTTCTTTTGATGATAAAGCTGATAAACTTTTTCCGTCAGATCCTGTTCCAAATAACCGTAACGCTCAAGTGCAAAAAACGGTATGATCTGATGACGGTCGGCACTGTCCGACAACACCAACCCGAAAAAGCCGTTTTGGCTGAGATCAACCAGCGGCAGCGGCTGAAGACCGGCGGCAATTGCCTGGTCTTCCAGGTCATCAAGCGGCTGCGGGTTATAGATTTTATAGCTAAATTTCTCCGGCTGCAAACGGGCAAATTGCTCCAGCAGCAGCCGCACCCGGTCATACATCAGGCGCAATTCCGGATTTCTCTGTCCCAAAACCGGCGAATAATACAATTTAGCAATCACCGGTTCCGGCAGATTTTCAAGCACTTGGCGGGAAGAAGGCGTCAGGGTATGAACTTTTTCCGCCGTAAAATCATAGCGGCTGGTTCGCAAAAACTGATTGGCAATCAGATTAAGCCCGGTAAACGCCGCCAGCAGCAGCAAAAAGAACAAAATATAATAAACGGCCTGAGTCGATTTCAGCCAGCGCGACGTTCCCGAAGTACGAAAACTGACAACCAAAATGGTCGTAACATTAAACAAAAAGATGATCGAGGCAAAAAAGACAATATCGCGCATTTCGAGCAATCCGCCGGTGATTGCGCCAAAATGAACCAAAAAGCTGAACGATGCCACCATATCAACCACCGCTGCCGGCGCAAACATCCTGAAAAAGCCGAGTACATACTCAACGCCGCTCAAAAAGAACAGAAAATTGACAATCACGGCCAAAACCAAAGCAATCACCTGATTTTTAGTCAGCGCCGACATGGTTTGCGAAATCGCCAGCATACAACCGGCCAAAACCCAGCTGCCGAGATAGCTCATCGCAATGACGCCGTTGTCGGGCGACCCAAGATAATTGACCGTCAGCCAGAACGGAAAAGTAAGCACCAACGCTGCTGCGGCAAAGATCCACGAGGCAAAAAACTTGCCCCATACCAAAGTTGAAACAGAAACCGGCATCGTCAGAAGCTGCACCACCGTTTTGCTGCGAAATTCTTCCGCCCATAAACGCATCGAAATCCCGGGAATAAACAACAGATAAAGCCACGGCTGAAAAGCAAACATGGATCCCAGACCGGCAATGCCGCGTTCAACAAAATGCCCGAAATAAACGGCAAAAGAGCCGTTTAACAACAAAAAAGCAACCAGATAAACATAAGCCAGCGGCGAAATAAAATAACGCAGCAGCTCATTTTTAGTCACAACCCATAATTTTTTCATCTACGCCTCGTCTTCCGTGGTTGTCAATTGGCAGAATGCTTCTTCTAAAGTTTTAGCGCCGGCTCGTTTAATAATGTCTGCCGCCTTACCGTCAGCAACGATTCGCCCGCGGTTGATCAGGATAATCCGATTGCATACCGTTTCCGCCTCATCCAGCAAATGGGTAGAAATCATAATTGTTTTTTTCTGCCCCATTTGTCCGATCAATTGACGGATATGCTGTTTTTGGTTGGGATCCAGCCCGTCGGTCGGCTCGTCTAAGAGCAAAACCGGCGGATCGGACAGAACGCTTTGGGCAAAACCGACCCGCCGCTGATAACCTTTTGACAGCGTTTCTATTTTTTGTCCGGCCACATTTTCTATCTTGGCAATTTCAATTGCCTTTTCCGCCTCTTTTTTACCGAGCAGCCTAAGGCCGGCCATATAATCCAGAAACTCCCTCACCGTCAGATCGGGATATAAAGGCGAACCTTCCGGCAAAAAACCGATATTCTGCTTTCCCTCAAGCGGAAAATCCCTGATATTGCGGCCAAGGATAAAAATATTGCCGCTGCTTGGCGCCAGATAACCGGCCATCATATTCATCAGCGTCGATTTGCCGGCGCCGTTGGGACCGAGCAAAGCAATCACCTCTCCTGCTTCGGCGCAAAAAGAAATATTGTCAACCGCACGGATATCGCCGTAATTTTTACTTAAATCGCAAACTTCAATATTGGCCGGCACGATTCTCTCCTATTTTCGGTTTAATTCATACAGCACCACCGCCGCCGCGGTTGAAACATTCAGACTTTCCACATCGGGATTGATCGGCAGCCGCACCGTTAAATCACAAGTTTCTTCCACCAACCGCCGCATACCGGCGCCCTCGCTGCCCATAATCACCGCCAGCTTGCCGCCTTTTTGCAGAGCGGACACATCTGTTTTGGCATAACCGTCCATACCGACCGCCCAAAAGCCCTCTTTTTTCAGCTTTTCTACCGCCCTTGACAAATTGGTCACCCGGCAGATCGGCAGCAGCTCAAATGTTCCCGCCGCCGCTTTCAGCATCGCTCCGCTTTCCTGCGGCGAATTTTTATCCTGCACCACCAGCGCCAATGCGTCAAAAGCCGCGCACGAACGGATGATCGCGCCGATATTTTGCGGATCGGTTACCTGATCAAGCACCAGCAGATGGGCATTTTCTTTTTCCCCGGCCATTTCGCATAATTCATCCAGCGAAAGCCCCGGCAGCTGATCGGCCACCAAAACCAGCCCCTGATGCACCGCTTCCCGCGGCAGCATTTTTTCCAGTTCCCGGCGCTCGACAACGGAGACCTTTTTCTCGCTGATTTTTCCCCGCAGTTCTGCCGCCGTTTCTTTCAGACAAACCGCCCGGATGATATTCCGCCGCGGGTTGGCCAGCGCCGCCAAAACGGCGTGCCGTCCGTAAATAACAACCTGATTTTTATTTTGCATAATTACTCTTTCTCCAAAAGCGCCGCCGCTTCATCCAAACTTTCTATTTTATAATCGGGCTCAAGACCGCCGTATTTGTGTTGCGGATCATAAATAATGCACTGTGCCCGCTCTCCGTCATGATCAAAAGCCGCTGCGGTTTTCACATCAGCCTCGCCGTCGCCGATCACCACAATTTCACCGGCCGGCGGCAGCCGGTTGTCAAACACCGCATGACAGGCCAGAGGATGCGGTTTGTCTTCTGCATATTCGCCGGCCGCCACTACTTTTTTAAAATATTTGCCAAAACCGAGCTTTTCCAGCTCTTCTTTAATAAAACGCGTCTTTTTGTTGGTAATCAGGTAACATTCAAGCCCTTTGCCGCGGCAAAACTCAAGCAGTTTTTCCGCTCCGAACATCGGCGTCAGCCGTTCGGTATGACATTTTTCGATATATTCGTAAAAATATCCGGCCGCCTCATCCCGCCGCTCTTTGAATATATGCCCGAGGGTATCTTTATTTTGCAGCGTGCTGGTGATCCGCTTCACCTCATCGTAGGGGATTCGCAGCAGCCCCATCTTGTCAAAAGTATAATCATACGCCGCCGAAATCACCGGATAGGTATCCGCCAAAGTGCCGTCCCAGTCAAATACCGCATATTTGTGTTTCATCGTCCCTCCTTTGCCTTTAATTATATTTTAAAGCTTAAAGCCTAAGCTCTAACCTGATCGAATAATAACATTTCAGGAGTTCTGGTCAATGGAAAATCTCGACCGCACGGCAAAATTAAACCGCTTTGCCGCCCTTTGCGCCAACCAAGGAAGCTTCACTCTCAGCCCGGTTTCAACCGATGCCTCAAGCCGCAAATATTACCGCATTCGATTTGCCGACGACAACCGGGCAATTATCATGGACGACGAAGACTGTCGGTGCCGCACGTTTGAGTTTGTCGAGCTGTCGGTTTTTCTCCGCGCCCGCGGCGTCTATGTTCCCGAGGTAAAGGCCAAGGATATGGAAAACGGCTTTCTGTTGCTGGAAGATCTGGGCGATGATACCATCACCAAACGACTGACTGCAGATAACGAAGCCGAACTCTACCGACTGGCCGGCAAGGCCATTGCCAAAGTGGCCGCCATCCGCGAACGCCCTCAATGCACAAACGAACTTTCCCGCCGTCGGCTGCTTGACGATCTGCGCCTGTTTACCGACTGGTATTTCCCGATGGCAACCGGCCGCCCGCTGCCCGAACAAGCCGCAGCGGAATTTTTCACGCTCGCCGAACAACTGGCGGAACTGGCCTATCGCGTACCCAGCCGGCTGGTGCTGTGGGACTATCATATCGATAACATCATGTTGCCGCCGGGTTCAAAAGAATGCGCGATTATCGATTTTCAAGACGCCATGTGGGGGCCGCTGACCTATGATGTCATGAGTCTGTTGGCTGCCGACCGCCGTCCGCCCTCAAAACAAATTATCGAACAAGTCAAAGACGATTTTTTCAACACCCTTGAAAATATCCGCCGCGAAGATTTTGAAGATTCTTTTGCTTTTCTGTCGCTGTTCCGCCATTTGCGGGTATTGGGACGTTTTACCACCCTCTCGATGGTCAACGGCAAAACACGTTATTTAAACTACATTCCCCAGATGTGGCAAATGCTGGAACAGATCCTTGAATATCCCAAATTGGCCGCAATCAAAAACTGGCTCAACACCTATCTGCCGGCAAGCTTTAGGCAGGCGCCTACGCGCAAACCGTTCACACAGGCAATGGTGCTGGCGGCCGGACGCGGCACCAGAATGGGTAGCCTCACCGACCGCTTGCCCAAACCATTGGTAGAAGTCGGCAACAAGGCGCTGATCGATTATAATTTTGACCGCCTGACCGAAATCGGCATCAAAAACGCGGTTGTCAATCTTTGTTACAAAGGAGAAATGATTCACAAGCACCTGATAACCCGCCATCCGGACTTTAACCTCGTTTTTTCGGAAGAAGCCGAAGCGCTCGAAACCGGCGGCGGGGTCAAAAAAGCGCTGCCGCTGCTGACTGATCCCGCTTTCTTCGTTTTCAACAGCGACGTCTTTTTTATTGACCGCGGCTACAAACCGGTGTTGTGGCGGATGATGGATGCCTGGGACGAACAAAAATATGACATTTTGCTGCTGTTGCAAGACCTAAAAGATATTTGCGGCGACAAAGGGATCGGCGACTATCGTATCGGCACCGACGGCAAAATCGAACGCAATGCGGCCAAAACCGCCGGCTATCCCTATATGTTCGGCGGCATTTCCATTGTCAACCGCAAAATTTTTACCGACGAATCCCGCGAAAAATTCTCCCTGCGCGATTTGTTTGATCTCGCGCAAAGCCGCGGCCGCCTTGGTTTTGTCCTCAATGATGCCGACTTCTTTCATGTCGGCACACCCGAGGCTTTGCAAGCGGCCGAAATAAAAATTAACCAACAAAAATAAAAAAGGTATTGACAACTTGAACAAAATGCTATTATTTGCAAGAATGAAATTTGCAAAAGGAAGTCAGTTCCTTTCCCTCAGTCGGAATTTCTATGGAGGGGTGGCAGAGCGGTCAAATGCAACGGACTGTAAATCCGTCGACTTTAGTCTACGAAAGTTCGAATCTTTCCCCCTCCACCATTTTTAATTCGACGGGCTTGATGCAAAAACATTTTTTGCGCGGGTGTAGCTCAATGGTAGAGCAGAAGCCTTCCAAGCTTATGACGGGGGTTCGATTCCCCTCACCCGCTCCAAATTTTTGATCAAGATTTTGGTTTTAACAACACAAACAGGAAGACAGATAGATGGCAAAAGAGAAATTTGAAAGAAGCAAGCCGCACTGCAA
>CABUAP010000004.1 GCA_902489675.1 uncultured Azospirillum sp.
AAATCTAAAATACCGTCTTGAATTTTGTTTAATGACTGAATCATTTTATCTGCGTCTTCTTTTGTTGCCAGTTCGTTAATTTTGGAAATAATTACCGATTTAAGGCATTGATGATATTCAGCGTCCAGTTTTTTGAAATCATCATTATACATATTTATTTCATCCAGATTTTTAGGATAAACTTTTTTTGAACAGTCTTGTACATATTTCTCCATTTCCCGCTGTATGTGCAATACCGTTTCTACTTACTACACTGCCATTTTGATTAAATAAATTTGGCTTGTCATTCTTTTTTTTCCTCCCGTCATAACTATATCAAACCAAATAATCGGATAGGAAAATAAAAATGGATAAACTGACAATTTCTGAAGTTATGGTCAAACAGCTGGAGCTGGCAGGTATAAAACGAATCTACGGTTTGATCGGCGATTCACTCAATCGGCTCGGGCAAGCGGTTAGGAACAGCAATATTGACTGGATTGCGGTACGGCATGAAGAGGTGGCCGCGTATGCCGCCGCCGGTGAGGCCGAAGTGAGCGGAAAATTAACTGTTTGCGCCGGCACCTGTGGTCCGGGAAGCATCCATTTAATTAACGGGCTTTATGAAGCCAATCGAAATCAGGCACCGGTATTGGCGATTGTGTCGCATATTCCGAGTGCGGAAATCGGCTTTGACTATTTTCAATCCAATCACCCCGAACGATTGTTTGTTGATTGCAGTGTTTTCTGCGAGATGTTGGTTAATCCGGCACAAATGCCGCGAATCTTGTTTGAAGCAATGCAAACTGCCATCAGCCGGCAAGGGGTTGCCGTTTTGATCATCCCCGGCGATCTCATGGAAAGCCCGGTTGAAAAAATGCCGGAATTGCGCGCACTTGTTTATCAGCGGCCGACTTGTGTGCCTGATCAGGATACAATTGCACAACTTGCCGAATTATTAAATCGACAGCAAAAAGTGGCTTTTTATTGCGGCTATGGCTGCCGTGACAGTATGAGGGAAGTTGTTCTAGCGGCAAAACTTTTGCAAGCCCCTTGTATGTACACCATGCGCAGTCATTATTTCGTCGCTTTGGACAATCCGTATGCCGTTGGCATGAACGGCTATTTAGCCAACGGTTCCGCTAAAACCGCAATTGAGGATTGCGACTGTTTGGTTCTGCTCGGAACCGATTACCCTTACAACGGTTTGCTGCCGAAAACACCGTTTATTATCCAGATTGATGCAGACGGTACGCATATCGGGCGCCGTTCCCGGGTAGATTTTGGCGTTATCGGCGATCTTAAAATTACTTTGCAAAAATTGCTTCCTTTGCTGCAACAAAAAAATGACAGTCCCTTTCTGGCAGCTGCCCTCACCCATGCCGAAAAAGTTAAAATCGTCGAACAAAATATGCTGCACGAAAAAGCGGCAGCGGCAACTCTGGAACCGGAATATTTGACTTCTCAAATCAGCAAAGCGGCCAGAGATGACGCCATTTTTCTGATTGATGTCGGTCTTAATGACAAATGGGCGGCTCGCTTTATTGAACCGGCTGCGGGGCGAATGATTTTAGGGTCTTTTAAACACGGAACCATGGCTGCGGCCGTCGGCGAAGCAATCGGCATTTCTTTTGCCATGCCCCAACGGCAGATTATTATTCTCTCCGGTGACGGCGGGTTGACGATGCTGCTGGGAGATTTGCTGACAATAAACCAATATCGTTTACCGCTAAAAATCATTGTCTATAATAACGGTGAATTGGGTTATATAAATTTTGAAGCCCAAATTAACGGCTATATTCCGTTTGCCACCGGTTTGGACAATCCGGATTTTGCACAAATTGCCGAGGCTATGGGATTTTCCGCCTTTAAACTGGTTTCACCCGCCGATATTGATACTTTTTTGCCCCGGGCTTTGGACAATGCAGAACCTGTGTTGATTGATGCGCGCACTAACCCGGCGGCATTGGGAATTGTTCTTGAAAAATCAAACTTATAAATTTCAATTTTGGCTATAGCTTGCATTGCCGAAAATCAAATATTATATAAAAATATGGAATTTATTTGTTTTATAAACCGAATAAAAGCGGCGGACAATAATATGCGTCGCCCTAAAAAGGAGGATTAAATATGTTCAATAAATTTACAAAGAAAAATACAGCGGCTTTGGCCGCGGCATTGCTGATGAGTACGGCTGTCGGCAGTGTTTACGCCGGACAGACAAGCAGCAGCAACACGCCGGATCAGGAAATTGCCCTGCTGAAGCAGCAGGTGAACGAACAGGAACAGGTTATCAACGACTTGCTGCGCTCTCATTCACCGCGAAAACTGCATCACCATATGCGGCGGCTGATGAATGATCCGTATTTTGCCGCTGACGATATTTTGTTCAATGCCCCGATGCCGGGTACAAACGATGTTTTCGGCCGGATGAATGTTTCCGACAAAAAAGATGCGGTTGAAGTTACGGTAGAGATGCCGGGGATGGACAAGAAAGATATCAGCATTGAAGTTAAGGACAACATCTTAAGCATCCGCGGAGAAAAGAAAGAAGCGGAAGAAGTTAAAAACGGAGATTATTTTATGCAGGAACGTCAATTCGGACAGTTTAACCGCTCGGTCAGCCTGCCTGATAACATTGACATTAACAAAATCTCCAGCAGCCTGAAAAACGGCGTTTTGACCATCATTGTTCCGAAAACGGCGGAAAAAGCCGTTGAAGTTAAAAAAATTCCGATAAATTAACCCGTAATTTTTATTTTTAGAATATAGCCGGCCGTTGCGCCGGCTTTTTATTTTATCATCTTTTTTACAGGTCATTATCCGTTTGCCCGAATCATTGGTTTTAGTTTTGAAAAAAGTTGCCTTTTTTCTGTTGACAAAGGGTTAAAAGCTTTGTAAACACTTGTTTCACAAAAAATTATTATAACCATTTTAAAATACAAATCATATGCATAAACTTAATTTATTCGCTGCCCGCACGGCTCTTATTCTCCTGCCGGCAAGCATCATCGCTATCGTATTTAACTGTTTGCTCAGCCAAACACCGTTCGGCATGATTGAAGCATTGTGGCAACCTTCTTGGATTGCTCTGACTTTTAGCTTAGGCATTCTCTTGGTCATGATTCAACTTGAACAAGAAACGACTGCCGATCACTGTTTTGAACATCGCAAGGAAAAAACATCTTGCCGATAGCAAGCACTCTCAACTTTCAAAAAAATCCCCGCCGAAAACTACAAAGTTTTTCACCGGGGATTTTATATTTTTGCTTAAACCGTGCTATTTTGATAAGTTGCTTTATTATTTTACTTCCTATGCAAAAAGTGCTATCATAATCCGATGAGGACAAAAAATGGATAAAATATCGGTTATCATTCCGGTTTACAACTGTGAGAAATTTTTAAAGCACACCCTTGCTTCGGTTTTAAACCAGACATTTCAGAACTGGGAGGCGGTTATTGTTAATGATGCCTCAACCGACGGCAGCCTGACCGTTGCCTATGAGTTTGCCAAACATGATCCGCGAATAAAGATTGTCAATCAGGAAAAGAACTGCGGGGTCGGCGCTTGCCGCAACAAAGGAATGGAAGCAGCCACCGGACGTTATCTGGCGTTTCTTGATTCCGACGACCTGTGGTCAAAAGAAAAACTTGCCCGCCAATTGGCTTTTATGCAACAAAACGATGCGGCCGCTTCGCATACCGGCTATGCCTTTATGAGCGAAAAAGGAGAGGTTCTGGTCAAAGGAAAAGTCGATGTTGATCACAAAATTGACCTGGAACAATATATGAAAACAACCCAGATCGGGATGTCAACCGTGATGATTGACCGGCAAAAAATCCCCAATTTGAAATTTCCCGAAGAAAGGGAAGTGTGCGAAGACGCCAAGGCTTGGGTTTCGCTCTTTCACCAAGGGCATTGTTTCCACGGCCTAAACGAAGTGCTGCTGCTTTATCGGGTGCGGCAAAACCAACTCTCCGGCAACAAAATCAATATGGCGGTTAACACGCTGAAACGCTATTTGCGCGAGAACAATCTGCCGGCTTATAAAAGATTGTATTGTTTTCTTAACTATGCCTATAACGGCGTCAAAAAAAGAATAAGCAAGAGCGAAATGGCGCCGGAGATTGTCCGCAACTTCAACTGCCGGAACAACGAATGAATAAAATCATCGCCTTTCTTTTAGTCTTTTGCGCTGCCGCCGGCAATTCCGCCACACAGTCAACATTGCTTTTGCCGGGTAGTGAAGATGCCTTGAGCGCCTGCCGGACGGACGAAAGGAAACGGGAAACGGAACTTTTGGGGATGAAAGCCCTGATTGTTCAGAAAATTAACCTGCTCGAAGACGGCCGCTGCCGGGTCGAATCGGTCGTCAACAGTGACTTGGGTATCAACACCACCGTCTGTACCTTTACGGCAGAACAAACAAAAGAGATTATCCGCGCTGAAAAAGATGTAGGAAAAGAAATTTACGAAGAAACTCTCCCCCTTCGTATAACGGATGAAGACGGCACCACTGTCGACGGCGGACAAATGACGGTCAAAGGCACGCTTAAGGAAATCGTCTGGAGCCGTTTTCTGAACGATGAAAACATCTGCCGCAGCGAGTTCAGGGAAAAAAACACTATACAAGATTTAGCAGCGGCCGTCGCCGACTGCAAAAAATTTGAAAAAAATCTGGACTTGTTCGGCTTCCGGATCGGCATCGCGGTCGAACCCGACAACGGGAATTGTCTTTATCTTTTTCACTCGAAAATGCCCGGCATGACAAGCAACTTTGCCGGCAAAGAAGGACAAACGCCGCCGCTCGAAATCGAAATCAAATGCCGCCTTTCCCCTAAACAGCAGCGGCAACTGGCAGACTTTATCCGAAGCGGCGGAAGCTGCGAATTTGAATTTCCCGCCGGCAGTGACTCAAAAACAACGCTGCAAATAATGCTGCCGGAAGAATTTCTGCACGATCCGCAAATCTGCACCGTCAACCGACGGCCGGAATCGTACGCAGAAACGTCAGCCGCGGAGATCAAACAACAAAAGATTTGAAACTTCATCAATGCCTTTGATGATAAGCGGGCGCTCCTCTTCATAAACCGCCAGCCCGTCACCGCCAACCAACAGATTGCCGCTGACATCAACTGAGCCGGATGCCATTTGGATCCAGACCGCGCGTTTATTTTTAACCTCGTATTCTATTGTTTTGCCGGCAGTCAGATGTGTTTGATAAATTTTGGCATCCTGATAAATTTTTAAGGATTCGTCTGCCCCATCCGGCGAAACCAGCAGACAAAGTTTGTTATTCATCTTTTCCGGCGCAAATTTTTGCTGCCGATACGAAGGCTCCAGCCCCTGCATATTAGGCATAATCCAAATTTGCAGAAAATGGACAGGTTCTTTGTCCGACGGATTAAACTCGCTGTGATGGATGCCGGTACCGGCCGTCATTGCCTGCACCTCACCGGGAATGATAACAGAACCGGAGCCCAGGCTGTCCTTATGTTCCAACTGCCCCGAAAGCACCACGCTGACGATTTCCATATTATCGTGCGGATGGGTACCGAATCCGCCGGACGGGGCAACCACATCATCATTGATGACCCTAAGATCGCTGAAAGCCATAAAACGCGGATCATAATATTGTCCGAACGAAAAAGTATGGCGGCTGTCGAGCCAGTCGGTTTGAGTATGGCCGCGTTTGTCGGCCGGGCGCAGATAAAACATTTTTTCTCCCGTTTTCAATTTGTTCATAAAAAACGATATGGGAACGGCGACATTGGTTTTAAATCTGTCTTTCGGTATAGTTTTAAAAAAGGAAAAGAGGCTGCGGTTTGACCCGCTGCCTCTCTTCCCAAATAGATTTAGTACAGCTCGTAGCTTTCTATCACATTACCTGTCGTGTCAAGATAATTGACCCGGCAGATACCGTCATAGAAAATTTCCACCAGCCGGATTCCCTGAGCAGTTGAAAGCTCAAGATGGCTGTGGCAACCTTCATACAACTGCTGGCGCGACATCAAACGCCCTCTGGTATCCCAGATAAAAAGCGTGTTGTTATCGCGGATCAGCTGAACCTGATCATCTACGGTAACGCCCATCATGCAGTTGGTGCTGGTATAAAATACCGTGTTGCCGCAAGAGGTCGGATACCAATAGAAAGGGCTGTTGTTCATGTAGCGGTAAGGCCAGAACGGCATCCCCGGACGACCGACAACCCAGCGGTTGGGTGCATGACTGTCAAAATAACCGTAATAACGTTCCGTGCAATACGGAGCGAAAATACGGTCAGCAATGACAATTCCGCGCAAAATTTCGCTGGCGACATATGCCGCTTTGGCAACTTTGCTCGGACGCGGACGCTGATATCCTCTGCCTCTTCTCGGTTCCCAGCGACGTTCAACACCGTGACGACCGGAAGACCAGGAATAGGAATAAGGATCGGCATAACCGCGGGCTGGCAGGTAGTGTGTACGTTCCTGCTGATAATACCCTTGTGCAGATGCGCAAGATGATACTGACATAGCTGCTACGCACAGTACCAAAAAAATAATTCGCTTCATAATATGGTGTGTTTATAATTTTTCTTCCGTAATAATTATAGCACGGGTAAAAATATTTGTCTATCAGAGATTTAATTTGTCAAAACGTAACCGTCTTCGTCAAATACCAAAGGCTGACCCGGTTTAGTTTCCCCACCGGCAACCGCATCGGATTTCAATACACCGTCACTGTAGGACACGCCCGGCAGCAACCCGCCGCAAGTACCGAAACGATTATAAAGCGGGGTATTAAAACTGATAACCGCGCCGCTTGAAGGCAGGATCAACCCCGACAGAATCCGCACACCGAATTTTTTGACCCACAGATCAAACGTTGCCGCGGTGAGCGAACTGTCGGACAAAGCATAGCGCAAGCTGAAGAAATCATACTGATGCGCCGCCTCGCCGCAGCCGGCAAAAATCGTTTCATTACCCAACAGGATTGTCGCCTCAGTATCATAGCAGATTTCCGCAATTACCCGGTACTGCGCCGGATGCGGATAAAAAATGATGCGACTGCCGGAAAAAAGCGGCAGCAAAGTTGCGATGACAAGCCCTTCAACCGTTGACAACGGCCATACATTTACAACCCTGTCTTTAACGTTAAACGGCAGCACCGTGTTGAGCTGGCTGCAGCCGGCAAGCAGGTTGTGATGGGTTAAGGTTATATTGCCCGGCAAAACCACTGCCGGATCATTGGTTCCGGTTCGAGGAAAACGGCGGCAGCAACAGCCGCGGATTTTATCTGCAAAAGTAAGGTTGAGATCGGCTGACGGCAACAAACAAGGCAAAGCGGCTGCTTTTTCTTCCTCTTCAACCATCACTGCGGTTTTGCCGGCGGCAAGCACGGCAAAAAACGAAATCAGTCCGTCAATGCCTGCCGGTTTAAGCAAGGCAATCCGAGGAGCCTCCGGCCAGAGCCGGCGGATATAGGCTGCGCGAACATAACTTTCACGCAGCAAGCGGCCGAATGTGAGCGGACGTTTGCCCGGTTTGATTGCGGCAATATGCTTGCGGCCGTGCGTTTGGGCGGCAAAGGCCAGCGCTTCATGCAGATTGGCTTTGTTTTCCGTCGTCTTATACATCATTTCGGCCATCATATTATACAGGCGACGGCCGATTTGGTGACGTGCCTCCCGGCTGCCGGCAGGCACGGCCGGAAAACGGCAGGGTTCGAGGATATTGAGGGTAATTTTCGGAAACCAACGGGTGGGGAATTTGTCTTTCAGGTAAGAAAATTTAGAATATTGGGCGCCGTTGATCCGCACCGGCAGGATTTTGGCACCGGCTTTGGCGGCAATCACGCCCGCTCCTTCATAAACCTTCATCATCGCACCGGTGGTAGTCACCCTTCCTTCCGGAAAAATCATCACCTTGCGGCCTTTTTTAATCTCTTCTGCCAGCGAACGAACCGAGAGCGGGTTGGCCGGATCTACCGGGTAGAAATCGACCAGCAGACGAATGACAGGGATAAACCATTTCTG
Organism: uncultured Azospirillum sp.; assembly: GCA_902489675.1. Lineage (GTDB taxonomy): Bacteria > Pseudomonadota > Alphaproteobacteria > RF32 > CAG-239 > JAFUYI01. The sequence continues at coordinate 7,998 of CABUAP010000004.1, forward strand.
TGTCCAGCCGGTATTGATGGCAAACGTAATCCGTTCGGGCATAAAGGCTGCCAACAAAACGCCGTCTAAGAGTGAAACGTGGTTGGAAACGATCAGCACCTTTGAGCCGGCGCGTTTAAAATTGGCAATGCCGCTGACTTTGGAATGAAACAGGAAACCAAGCAGGCTTTGCACCAGCGAGCGGGTCAATGCATCCGGCAAAAGTGCGCAGATATATACCGAAACCGCGGCAGAGGCCAATGCTGCCGCTAAAAACAACTGCGGCAGGTTAAAACCGAGAGAAAGAAAAACAACGGCGAAAACCGCAGACAACACCATCCCCAGCGCATTGCAAATATTGTTGCCGGCAATGACGGTGGCAACATAGGCTTTCGGCGCCCGGCTCTGCATAAAAGCATTGAGCGGGATAATATACATACCGCCCCAAAAGGCCAGCGCAAACAAATTGAAACTCAGACCAAAAGCGTGCGGTTGGGTAAAAAAAGCAACGAAAGAAACTTTTTCCGCCGGGGTCGGATAGGCATCAGCAAGCCAGTAGAGCAAAAACAGGCTGACACCCATGCCAACGGCGGAGAGCGGCACATAAGTCGTATGCACAAAACCTTTCAAAATCCGGTTACAGCAAAAAGAACCAACCGCCACGCCGACAGAAAACAGCACCAAAAAGAACGTAATGACACCCTCGCCGGCATTAAGTATTTTACCGCACAGCGGATAAATCTGCACCGCTACCAGCGCGCCGATTGTCCAAAACCAAGTGGCGCCGAGGATACTCATAAAAACCAGCCGGTGTTTGAGCAGAAAGCGAAAATTTTCCAAAGTCGAAGCAAACAGATTGGCAGAAACCTTCAATGCCGGCCGCGGCGCCGGTGCCGCTGGAATTTTCCGGACAAACAACCAGCCGGCAGCAGCCAGCAAAATCAACAGGCTGATCGTTGTTTCTATCGGCAGCAAAGTACCGAGAATCAACCCCAATAAAATCGCCATATAGGTAGTGCTTTCGATATAAGCATTGCCGGCAATCAGTTCTTCGGGTTTTAGGTGCTGGGGCAGCAAAGCATATTTAACCGGCCCGAAAAAAGCCGACTGAGCGCCCATTAACGTCATAATCACAATCAAAAGCGGCAGATTGTACCAATAATATGCCGCCGCCACGCCAAGCATCAGCAACAGTTCGGTCACCTTCAACACCCGGGCAATTTTATCGCGCGGGTATTTATCCGCCAGTTGACCGGCTACTGCCGAAAAAAGAAAAAACGGTAAAATAAACAAACCGGCGATCAGGTTGGAAAGGATATCCGATTGCGCGGTCATTTTGACGGTGACCAATGTCAGCAAAGCATTTTTGAACAGATTGTCGTTTAAGGCGCCCAAAAACTGAGTAATCATCAGGGGCAGGAAGCGTTTTGTTTTCAGCAGCATAGTCTTTCCTTAAGTCTAAATATCTGAAACTAAAACATGAACCCCGTACCGTGTCAAGAAAATTAAAAAAAACAAATAAGGGTTGCTATTTATAAAAATATGTGTATCCTTGGAAATTGCGTTAGATTTTTAAGTCCGCGGGAACGCGGCATCACGAATTAGATTTTTCTTTTCAAGTCCACAAAACATTTAAAGATTTTTCTATGCGTCAGGAAAATCTTTGCGACCCCTGTGTCCAATTTCGGGCAAGGGCAATTTATTTTAGAAAAGGAAAGTCAACATGACTAAAGGTACCGTAAAATGGTTTAACTCCCGCAAGGGCTATGGTTTTATTCAGCCGGAAGACGGCTCGAAGGATATCTTCGTCCATATCAGCGCGGTTGAAAGAGCAGGCCTGCGCAATTTGCAGGAAAATCAGAAAATTGCTTTTGAAGCGACAGAAAACAAAGGTAAAATCTCGGCTGAAAATCTGAGCCTGCTGTAAGTAAATATCCTGTTTCCGCGCCAAGCAGCGGAACAAGTAAAAACCCCGGAAACAATCCGGGGTTTTTTATGGTCTGTAAAAAAAGCTCCGGCAATTTCCGGAGCTTTTTGCCAGAAGATCAAAGCCTGATCAGAAACCGACCGAGAGTTTTTCTTCCTCACCCGTCAGGCTGCCGATGTTCATGAACAAACCTTCATCCGTCCGCAGCTTGTAGCGATCCAACAACGGCGCCCGCATGATTTCAATCGGATTTTCCGTTGGGTATTCGGTATAAGGCGGATTCATCATCCGTGCTTCCAGATCGGAACGGGTCAACCATATATTATAGAAGTTCGTATGTTCATGGATATACAGTTCAAATCCGCCGACTGCCGTTACCCGGGCAATGTTGGCGTGGCCGGAAGGCAGGTCAATCATGACCTTGCCCGACTGCAGGTTATAAATGTAGTCGGAAACCAGACCCTCTTCCAGCTTGTTAACTGCGATACCGTTTTCGGCCTTCAGATTGATCTTGCCGTGTCCGTTATCGTTTAAGGCCAGAACCAAGCGGTTATCGGGAGCGCCGATACTGCCGTTGGTGTGCAGGGTAATATTGTCCGCCTTAAAGTTCGGCACATTCGGATCCAAGCCCGGCGCTGCCAGAATCGAACTGTCTACCCGCATATCAATATCGCCGTTTGAAGCAAATTGACGGATATTCATATCGCCGCTGACTTCATTGATGTAAATGCCTTTTTCCGCCAGCGCATTGATCCAGCCCGGTTTGGTATAAGAAGAATCGACCGTCAGATAATTGTTTGATGTGCCGATACTGCCTTTATTAGCGGTCAAATCAACCGTATTTGCGATGATTGCACCTTCTTTCGGCGCTCCGGCATTTAAGATTGAACCATCGGCAACAACCGTAACCTGCCCGTTTGCAGCCTTGACCGAACCATGCAGATTGGCATCTGATTTATTGACTGTCAGATCAATGTTTCCTTCTTTTGAGGTCAGAGCACCGAAGATATTGTCGTTGTTAACCACAACTTTCATATCCCCGCCGGACGTCACCTCATCAAGCTCTACAGAATCCGATGCAATATTCATTGTCGTTCCTGCGCTCATATCTTTTGCCGTCAAGTTGCCTGCGGCATCGGCCGTCAGACTGCCCCCGGCGTCAGCCGTGGTCAGCTTGATGTCTTTTTCTGCCGTCAGTTGCAGATTGCCGCCCGAAGTCAGGCTATTGGCATCCAGGCTGCCGCCGGAAGTTATATCCATATTGCCGCCGGCATTAATCAGACCGGCCGCGATATCACCCAGACGGGACAGCAAGTTCACCTCGCCTTCCGCAGAAACGTTGTCGGCATCAAGCGCCTTTTCTGCCGTCAGCTGCAGATTGCCGCCCGAAGTCAGGTTATCTGCATCCAAAGAATCGGCACTTTCAACTTCAATATCCCCACCGGCCGCAACATCGGTTAAAGCGATATCTGCGGCGGAAATAATACGAATATCTTCACCGGCATTGACATCGCTGAAAACAGACGAATGTGCGTTATCCAGATAAATGCTGCCGTCAGCCGCGGCTGTCAGAGCATCGGTCGCTACTTTCAGATACTGATCGGCTGAACCAATATTGCCGGCAATGCCGTTAAATTCAATTTTGGCGGCCGAAAGCAGGCTGTCTGCTGCAGCACCGGTTATCGAGGAGGCTGATTTCAAACGAAGCGTTCCGCCGGCAGCGGCTGATTTAACCGACAATTCCTGCATACCGAGATTATTGATATTGGCATCACCTTCGGCGTTCAAAGTCAGCGTATGTTCTTCGCCTTCCTTGTCACCCAAAGCAATGGTCAGATAATTGTCCTCATCGCCGATGTTGGCGGCGTTGATAACGATGCTCTGTCCCTGCAGGTTGACCATATCACCTTCATCCAGTGTACCGGCAATCAAGTTTCCGTTGGTTGTCAGGTTGAGAATACCGTCTTTGGCCAACAGGCTGTCAGCAACCAGGCTGCCGCCGGTGGAATTAAGGAATATATCGTTTTGGCTGCGGGCAACAATCTTGGATCCTTCGGCCAGTTTGACGTTCAAAGCCTTGTCCGCCGTACCGATACTGCCGTCGGCTGCTTCAAGCGTGAGATCGCCGCCGATAACATTGGTATGATCTGCCTCTGTTGCCACATTGTAGATGCCTTTGGCACCGGCAATAGTAATCTTTTGCCCCTCACCGGCTTCTACCGTATTGATATTGATGTCTTCCTCACCGCCGAGATAGATGTAGTCTTTGGCTTTCAGCGTAATGCTGTCGGCATGGATATCAACATCCTCGCGTTTGTGAACGGTTACGGTATCTCCGTCTTCGGAAATTTCCAGATTATCCCTTTCGGCAGATGCGATCAGCAGAATCTTATCAACATCGCTTTCCGGAGAAAGTTCGGAAAGTTTGAAAGTTTCGCAGCCGGTATCGCGGCCGATCAAACCGTTGGCTTCGATGGTTACATTTTTGCCAACCACGTTCGGATCTTCGATCATATACTGCGTATCAACCACTTCGCCTTCTTTGGCTTTGAAGATGCTGTACGCCAGCTGGCTCTTGTTCCAGCCTGCACCTTCCGCCAATTCGGTTTCTTCGGCGCCGCTCAGCTGATACGTCCAGTTAGCATCATAACTAGATCCGTACTTGCTTTCATCGCCGTAAACTGCCGCCAGCTTTTTATACTCTGCCGTTTTTTCCGCTTCGAGCTGATTGATATACTCGTCGGTAATTTTATCCATACCGAGAGCCTGCTTTTCACTTTCGTTCAGTTCTTTATTCAACAGAGCTTCTCTTTCAGCTGCCGTAAACTTAAATTCCGGCTCGCTGCCTTCCGGCTGGCGTGATTTATATTGCCAGTAAGCATTATATTCTGCCTTTTTGCCGCTAAGGAAAGCTTCTTTCATTTGCTCGTTACCGACATCCAGCCCCATATCGTCCCAGATTTTGGTTAACTGCTCAACTGTTTTGTCGTCGTAGACTTCATTGGTGTTGGCATCAAAAACACCGCCGTTTTCGACTTTGATGTTAACATCGCCGTCCAAAGAGGTAACGCTTGCCAAACCGAGATCGCCGTTTTCCTGAATCAGGTTGATGTTATTGTTGGCCAGAGCGGTTAACGCACTGTCATCACCGCCGGAGGTCTGGATCTTGAGCGCCGCGTCATCGGTACCGATTGAGCCGGTATGAGCCGTCAGGCTGATCTGCTTACCGCTGATCAGAGAATCGGCCGAAGCGCCGAAGATGCTGCGGTTGGCTGTGATCGAAGTGTTGCCGCCGTTATTGATAATGTTTTTGAAAACAAAATCACTGCCGGCCGATTTCAGGTTAACATCGCCTGCAACTTTGTTAACAACATTCAAATTGCCGCCGGCAATATCAACCGCCAGCGCCGTGCCGTTGCTGCCGATACCGTTATTGGCTGTCAAATTCAAGCCTTGTCCCAAGATCCGCGCATAGTCGGAACCGACTTTAATGGCACCATCGGTCGTGATGTTGGTGGTACCGCCCAAATTGTTGATAACACCGTTGAGGGTAATATCGGATTTGGAAACAATATCCGCCAATGCGCTGTCATAGCCTTTGAACGAGATTTTGATATCATAGTCGGCTTTAACGCTGTGGGTATTGATGTGCGTTTCGCCTTTTTCGTAGATATCGGTTGTTTTATATTTATCAACCGAGAAAATCCACCAACCTTCGCTCCATTCTTCAACATCATGGTAAATCAGCTTTTCCTGACTGGATACATAAGAATCTTTTTCATATTCATATTTATTGTCGGAACTGCTGATTTCGATACGTTCGCCGTTTTCCAGTTTGGTCGGTTCGCCAACCGGGGTCGGGCCGGTAACGGTTACGCCTTCACCGGTATCGGGAACCAGCCAATCCATGCCCCAGAAAGAATCGCCTTCATAGGTTTTGGTGGTCTGGCTGACGGATTTTTGACCGGTCTGCCATACATAACGCTGATCTTCGAGCGGAGAATAAGTAGTGCTCGACTTTCCGTTTTCATCCTGAACGGCATTGATACCGGTATTGGTACCGTTGTTATCGGCAACCGTAATCGTATTGCCGTTACGGGTATAAGTCGTTTGCAGATATTCGCCTTTACTGTTGGTTTTGGCCAGATCGGTAATTTTGATCACGCCGGAAATGCGGTTTGACAAACTCATATTGTTGACCACAATTTCCTTGCCGGACTGGTTATTGATATTAACCCGCCCGTAGCCGTCGGTTACCTGTATCTCGCCGGAGTTTTGGGAAGTGTTGAGGATATGTCCGTAGATTTCAACATACCCGCCTTCAACCCGAACGTCCGCCAATTCGATTTGCCCGGTGACCGCGTTATAATAAGCATCCACATTGCCATATTTATCCGACAGTTTGTAGAGCGCCGAAGCATTATAATCATATTGCTTCTTGTTGTTATAATCCGCCAGTGCCGTTTCGGAAGTCAGCCCGCCGGCCAGCTGGATATTCTCATCGGGAATTTCCAGAACATAATCGGTGGTTCCGCTTTGAACCAGACCGTTCAGATTAATATAACGACCGCTCAAAAAGATGCTGTTGCTGGCAACCATTGATGAACGACTGTCGTCTATATTGGCATTGGACGAAGACGATGCCGAACCGGAACCAAGGTGACTGCTTTCGTTACCCGAAGCGATCGAATCCCACGCCGATTCCGGAGCACCGCCGATATGACGGAAACCGTTGGTATAGCCTTGATAGATATCGCGCCCTGCCGTAACACTCAAATCACTGCTGTTTATTTTTCCATCCAGGTAAATGCTGCCTGCCGTATTGTTCACTTTGATCGCACCGCCATAATTGGTGACCGTGCCGTCAATATCAATATTCGGCGCACGACCATCATTTGCAGCAATGTTTGAAGTAATGGTAATCGTCGGGTTTTCCATCGTCTTTTCGGCAATGTGAACCTGCAATGAACCGATGTTGCCGTTAACTGTCGCACCGTTGAGCTTGACCGTACCACCCGTTGTTTCGGGAATGGTTATGTCCGAAACACGCAAGAACAAAGAGCTCTTGTTTTCGATCGTAACCGCAGCATCACTGGTCACAGATACCGAACCGTTACCCTGCAATGAGCCGGTATTAAAATTGACGGCGCCGGGCTGAGCATAGATATCGCCGATGGTTACATAATCGACCATGGTATTAATGGTACCGCCGTCTTCGCTATAGAGCCCCATCAAAGTCAGCTTGGCTTCCAGAGCGGCTATTTCCGCGTCATAGTAGGCTACCGCCTCTTTATCTTCAATGTAAGCTGCCCGCAAACTCTTTATCCGCTTGATTTCGTCAACAATGTCGCTGTACAGTTTTTCGCTTGTCTTTTTATGATAAAGCTGATCATCATCATAAAAAGTTTCTTCGCCGATGGTCACCTTAACCCGCCCGTTTTCTTCAATCACGAATGTTTGGATATTGTTGACACCGGCTTCTGCCGTACCGTTAACCACAATTCGGGAATTATTGCTGACGGTTCCGTTATACGATTTATCCTCAAGAGAGAGCAGCTCGTTATACGGGTTTTTAGCCGAAGAAAATCCATCGGTAATCGCAATACCCATGTCGGAAGTGAGATTAATATCCCGACCGCTTTTCAAAACCGCACCGGAATTGACATTGATCAGATTATTCATCGTAATCGAAGCCTCTACATCCGGATCGGAGAACGGTAAAGCTGTGTTATTCCACAAGTAAACGCGGGAATGCAGCGTATTGTTGCCGCTGTAATCCTCATATGCCTGACCGGCATAGACATGAAGATCGCCATAGGACATGGTATAGGATCCATCGGCAAAATTAACCGAGTTGTCCGATGTTGTCCGTACCGCCGCACTGCCCATCGCCACACCGGAAGCACCATAGGTATTGACGTAAACTTCCGAGTTAAGATTGGCGTTGGAATTAGCGGTCAGCATCATATCGCCGATCGAGGTGATCTTGCCATTCAAATTGACCGCCGCTTTGTTTTTGCGGTTATCGATCGAAGAGATCGTATCGGCAATGGCAAGCACGCCGCCGCTGACCAATTTGGCTTTGTCGGTTGCTTTTACATCATTTAAGGCCGAAACAACAAACTGGTTATCCTCACCTTTTTCTTTACGAAGCGGATTGCGAGAGAAGACCGTGTTTTTAGCAAAATTGACCGTGGCTTCATTGTCAATCACCGTTTTGCTGATCACAGCCGGCGCATCAATCACACCGCCGGAACCGGACTGGATATTATAGTCAACATCCTTTTCCGACCAGCCGCTGCCGTTATAGGTGAACTTTTTGTTTTTATCATAAGTATTGAGCGCTTTTACTTTGACATCATTAACCGCAAACTGCGTATTGCCTTTGATATCAACCGTGGTCACGGCATTTGAGCTGTTGTCAACTCGCGCACCGCTGCCGCCGACGACCGAAGCGTTCACGGAATCGGCCGTACCGTTTTGTTTTACGGTTCGGCTGGCCACTACTTCCATTGATTTCAGATCAAAATGGCCGTCTTTTCCGTCGGTTCCGATGGTTACTTTGGTATTGGCATTGTTTTCGGTATCGGAAATTGCCGCCGCACCGGAAATAACGCCGCCGCTGCCGGAAACAGTTTCTGCGTACAAAATGTCGGTTGCTTCCGCCTTGGCCGTCAATTTATCGGCCGTCAGGTTGATTGCCCCGATTTCAGTTAAAGTATCCAAATGCCCTTTTGCATCGGCAAGCGTTGCGCCGGCCGCAATGATCCCGCCGCGGTAAGCCGATGCGGTCGAAGCCTGCCCCGAGTTGGCAAGACTTAAAACTTCGACATTTTTAGCATTGGTAAATTGGGCGCCGTCTTCAACTTTTGCCAGCACTTTGCCGCCGACATCGGTCATGGAATGCGCACCGTTGCCGCCGATCAAAGCACCCGAGGCTGCCAAAGTATCGGCGGTAGCGTCGGCATTGAGCTGTCCGGCGCCAACATAAACTTTATCGGCGGAAATTTCCGCGCCGCCTTCGACAAGCGCCTGATTATCCAATTCAATATCCGATTTGGCAATTGAAGCGCCGACACTTAAAACACCGGCATTAACCCCCAGCGCTTCGGCATTGCCGTGACTGGAGCCAGAGGTCAACAGTTTGAAAGAATCCGCCAATTTTAAAACAGCGTCGCCGACATAAGATTTCAGTTTGCTGACAATTGAACTTTCGGCATAAGCACCCTCGCCGCTGATAATGCCGGCCGCACCGGCAATCGCCTGGACATCGACCTCAACATCATCTTTGGCTCCGCCTTCCAAGCTGTCGGCTGTTACTTTGGCACCATCGGCAACAAAAGCCTGAACATCGTTGGTTTTGTTTACGATCGCCACCGAAGCGCCGGCCGCACCGCCGATAGAGGCTTCTACCCCGGCAGCCAAAGCTTCGATATCGGACTCATCTTTGGCTTCCATCGTCACGTTGTCGGCATTGACAACGCTGCCATTGCCGATATAGGCCTGGGCATTGCTGTCGGCATTGATATGCACGACCGAACCGCCGACGGCAAACATTGTAGCCACAACACCGCCCATGCTCTTGCTGTCAACATCGGTTTTGGTCAGAGCATTCAACATCAAATCTTTGCCGGAGGTCACATTGCTGTTGCCGGCAATATAAGCTTTGGCCGCATTGCGGATATCGGTTACGCCGACCGAAGCGCCGGCACTGACACCGCCGGCAGCCATTTCGCCGGTCAAATTATGGGTATTGACCTTATCTGTTGCCGCCACCTTGATATCTCCGCCGGCATTAACCGTTGCACCGGATCCGATATAGGCAGTTGTACCGACATCTTTGCTGATTGACGTCCCGGTCAAAATCGGACAGATCGACATCTGTCGGCAGGCCGTTGATTTTCAAACTGTCCTGATATTCTTTGTTGCGGGAAATTTCATTATTAACGGTTTCGAGCACGCCGGAAGTCTGTTCCTGCATATCGGCGGTATAGTTACTGCCGACGCGGATAACCGATATTGCGCCCGACAAAGTGCCGACACCACCGGAACCGGCAATGCCTTCCACGTTGATATCCCGTTGGCTTTCTGCCGTCACATTAATATTTCTGCCGGCAGAAAGCGCCAAGCTGCCGATTGTTCCGGCCGAGGTTTTGCCGTCGATAGTCGAAACATCCACGCTGGCACCGCCCGATCCCACACCGACAGCGGCTGATCCCAACAGATTTTTAATGGCAGCGTTGGAAGAAGCCGCAATTTCCACATCCTGCGCATCGTTACGCAGATTTTGGTTAATTGCCGTTGTTTTGCCTTCGTCTTCAGTGATAAAAGCTTCTGTTGTATTGTCAATCGTATTGACCGCTACCGAACCGGCAACCCCGGAGTAAGCGCCGAGGCCGGCCGCAAACACATAGGAATTTATGCTGCTGTCCGAATCGGCTTTAACCGAAAGTTTTTTCGCGCTGTCAACTGTAGAATTGCTGATTTTTGCCAAAGTATCGTTGCTGATGTTGGAAACCAGAACCGATGCGCCGGTACCGTTGTAAAGACCGACGCCGCCGGCGCCTAAAGCAACCGCAAAGTCTTCTTCCGTTCCGTCATCATTCAACCGTTTACCCAAGCGGGTCACATCTTTGGCCGCCACGGTCGTATTACCGTAACTGACAGTTTTGGAACCGTCGATCAACGCCCGATTGTGATTATTGATCTCGGCAACATTGACATTGCCCGCAACCCCGACTTTGCCGCCGGCACCGCCGACAACAACCGAGTTGAAGTAGGTTTTTGCATCGGTATTGACACCGATATCACCTTTGGAACGGACATGAGCGCCATTGGTAATTTCCGCAGCGGTCGTATTTTCGACCAAAGTGGTTACCGATGACAGGCCGACACCGGCCATACCGCCGGCAAGCACGCCGGCATGAGTCTCCAGCTGGGTCTTATTGGCCGCCGAAACGCTCACTTTCTGTCCGGCAGCGTATTTCTCATCATCTTTGCCGTTCAGATCCTGATTGATTTTTGAATTATCAATCCGCGCAACGGCCGAATTATTAACCTTGCTGACGGCAACATTGGCGCCGATGCCGGCAAATTTGCCCAGTCCCGCGTTCACACCATACATATTGATGACGCTGTCATTTTCGGCAGCAACGATAACACCGGAGGTGCCGTCTTCAGCCGCCAGATTGCCATATGCCTTAACATCGGAATTATTGCGGATTTCGGCCAACGTATCCTCGCTCACCGAGCTGGTACCAACTGTTCCGCCGCCGCCGACGCCTTTAGTCGAAAGCGCGATCATTCCGCCGTAAAAATTAATCACGTTTTTGGCAATACTTTTCAGCAATACACTGCCGTACGCTGTCAATTTTGAATTATCGGCAAAGCTGTGGGTTCGGTTGTGAATATTATTGACCGAAACCGAACCGGAAACCGACGCATAACCGCCGTATCCCACACCGGCAGACGATGTTTCGATTTCCGAAGTATTTTGCGCTTTGATGCTGATATTACCCTTTTGAGCCTCAACATCGGCATTTTGAGTGTAGGATTCCGCTGTATTGCCAATTTCATTGACAGCAACCGAAGCGCCTACGCCGCCGGCACTTGCCGCAGAAATATTACCGGCCAGCGCAAAAATATCGGCGCCGTTTTCTGCTTTGACTTCAACGTCATCGGCATAAACAAATTTGGAACCGTTAACATTGGCATTGCTGATATAAGCCGAAACCTGATTGCTGATTTCGTTAATCGAAACCGCACCGGCAATCGTGATACCTGTTTTGCCGAAAGCGCCCGATGCACTTTCCGCCGCAGCGATGATATCACCGGTCGATGTCGCATGAACCTTCAAATTGCCGATATTATCAACTTTTGCATTATTAATAAAGGCAACCGACTGCGAACCGGTCAGCTTGTTAATACCGACTGCACCGGCAATACCGACATTAGCACCGCTTTGATTAACAAAAGACACACCGCCGCCGACGGTTAAGATATCGTTATCATTACGGCTGCTAACCGTCAAATCCGGATGTGTTTCTTTTTCACCTTCAGTCGTTGCAATCCCTTCAATGACCGCATTGTTGACAAAGGCTTTGGAAACGCTTTCTACCGTATTATACGAGGCCGTTCCCGACAATCCCAAACCAAAATTGCTTTGGCCGTTATCTTCGCCGCTGCCTTGTGTGATCAACGCACCGGCAGCCGAAATGGCATAAAGATTGGTACTGTTTTTGGCATTAACCGAAATATTGCCGTCGCTTCTCAGCCTGCCGGTTACTGCCGATGTATCCTTTTCGTCCAAGCTGCCGATCACCGCGCGCGTATTTTGGTTGATATCGTTTAAAGCCCCCGAGGCGCCGATACCGACCATCTGGCCGCGAACCACGCCGCCGGCAACGGTAACAAAACCGTTTTCGCTTTCGGCATTAACCGAAATGCCGCTGTCTTTATCGGCCTTTTTCACTAAGATATCGGCCTGATTGCTGATATGAGCCAAAACATCGGAATTGGATTTCAGCCAGTCGAATGATCCCTGAAAACCAAAAGTATCCGTTTTTTTATAGCCGGCCGTAGCCGCAAGCGAAAGGTTGCGATGCGTGGCAGAAGCATCTACATTCAGATCGCCGGCATAAAGTTTCACATTGTCACCGATGACGGCATTGACTTTGCTGTCATACCAGGTCTGCAGATAAGAACCGCCCAGCCCCAATTTGGCCGCACCGCCGTATTCACCCGAGATATTGAGCGTTTCAATATAGCTGTCGGCACTGACATTGACCGTCGGTGCTTTATCAAGTTTGACATATCCTTCGTTTTCGGGATTATACAATTGGTTGATCTCCGCACCTTCGGCAATCACCGCGTCGGATTTATTATTAAATTCCATCAAATTGACAGAACCGGCAATGCCGACGATACCGTTTTTATCCTCACCGGCGCTGCCCGAACTGGTGTTGGCAGAGCTTTTAACCAACGAGGTATAAAAAGACAACGGATTGTCTTCCAGATATTTTTCGATATTGCTGAGCAGAGCTTCGCCTTTTTCAAGTACATTGCCTTCCAAGCCCTTGAACACATCCAAGATAGAAGCATCCGGCCACAAAATCGGTTCTTCGGTTTTAGAAGTCAGATCAAGGCTTTGTGATGCATTAACAGCAACGCTCGAACCGATTTCGGCGCGGGAGCTATTGTCGTAAACACCGTAACCGACTGCACCGGCAAAAGAATTTTCTTTATTATGCTGATTGTCTTTGTCCGTTCGGGGCGAAACACTGGCGCTGGCGCCATTGGTGATAACATCAAGAACATGAGAACTAATTGTAACTTTGTCACCGGTAACCGATGTTTTGGGCGCATCGGCAGCAGTTTGCCCTTCGCTGTAATTGTTGGCAATTTTAACACTGGAATTGTTGCTGTGTTCACTGTAAGAAACCGATCCCGACATTGCCAGTTTTACATTGCTTTCTCCGTGGGTCTGCGCCGGGATGGCGGTGATCCAATGGGACAAACCGTCCAGCATTTTATTGCCGAGCCACACGTCTAGTTTATCAAAAATACCCGTCCCGACGGTGGTTTTGGCGGAAGAAGAATTTTTAACTGCTCGGATATCGGACGCAATCTTAACCGTGCTGCCTTTTATCGTACCGCCAACGGTTACATCGCTGGTACTGTGGGATTCGCTGTAAGCCACGCCGGCTGCTGCCCAACCGTCTTGATAGGCCAGGCCTTCGGCCAAAACGCTGTGTGATTTTTTCGTATCGGCAACAATATCCAACTTGTCGGTTGCGGTAATAACCGCGCCGTTTTTAATATCAATCTTATTATTCGTATCGGTTAACCCGACGGCAACCGCAATATCAACCGGAACGCCGCGCCCGTCGCCATAAGCGGCGGATGTGGCCTCAGCCGAAGTCGTGCTGTCAATTTCCGATGTGATCGACACATTTTTGCCGCTGATATTGGCGCCGCTGTCAATAAATATGCTTGAAGAAGCATTATTTTCGGCTACGGTAACGTCAATGCCGGTGCCCTGTGTGTCAACCTTTGAATTGGAAACAACTTTTGAATTGATTTTAACGTCTTCTTTAGCCGCGATCGTTACATTTTTACCAATATTGATTCCCGCCTCGGCTTTTGATTTGCTGTAGCCGACAAACAAACCGCTGTCAGTCAGACCTTCAAAAAATTCCAAGCCTTTGGCTTTCAGAGTTTCGCTGAGCGCCGTCAGTGAAGAGCTGCCGTTATCTTCCGTCACTTCACCGGTAACAATACCGTCCAGCACTTCGGCATCGCCGGCCAGTGCATAAAGATAAATATTGTTGCCTTTTAAGGTTGCATTATCTTCAATATTTAAAAAGGCGCTGCTCTCTTTGATCCAGCCGGCATCGGTATCGCGGGCGATCAAAGTGATATTGCCGTTTTCTTTTACCAAGCTAACACCTTTTTTGACATTGATGGTATTGGCAATCGCATAAATATTGTCTTGCCCCTGATAAGCGCTGTCAGAAGTAATATTCAAAATTTCCGGATCAATAAAGATCAGTCCGCCCTGACCGCCGGCCGTCATGGTGCCGCCGTTTAAGTTCACTTCTTTTAAAGCGCTCAATTCAACAAAACCGCCTTTGGCCGAAGATTTATAAGCATCTGCGGCAATGGAGGCGCCTTTGTCCAAGTTGGCTTTATTATCGGCAAACACAATAACCGAACCGCCGTCTTGATATTCTGCGGAACCTTTGGCGCTGATCAACGATCCCGTTTGCAGGTTAATATCGTTGCCGGCTTTGATAACGATATCGCCGGCGTTACCGTTTTTGCCGGCATCGGCTTTAATCGCGCCGGCATTAACCACGTCATTTTCGGCAAAGATGCCGATTTTACCGTCTTTGAAAGCAAGCGGGGCATCGATATCCATACCGCCGGTGTTGATGATATCGGAGGCCTGCGTGGGTTTGAGGTTGGCCAAAATTTCGCCGGTGTTGATTACGCCGCCGGCCTTGACTGCGACCGAATCAAGCGCTTTGATCTTGCCTTTGACCGAGATGACGCCGGCCGGGTTGATCGGCAAGTCGCCGGCCAGCACGGATTTGGTTGCCAATTCGGAAATACTGCCGTCTTGGGCAATCACCTGATTCATAAATTCTTTACTTGGCGTTGAGAGCATCAAGGAACCGACATTGACCACACCGTTTTGACCGATGGCAATGCCATGAGGATTCAAAATGAAAACGTTACCGCCGATTTTGCCGTTTCTGATTGAGTTCAAAATACCGTCAATATTGGTTTTGCTGTCACGAACCAGATTGATCAGGTTTAAGGTAGAACCGGGCAGATAAAGATTGACCGTAGTGCCTTTATAGACATCAAAATTAGAAAACGAGTTAAACGCATTTTTTCCCGCAACGGTAGAAGTCGTTACGTTATAGGTGCTGCCGTTGACATTGACCGTGGTCTGAGTGCGACCGTCGGGCGTAATCATTGCGGCCCAGCAGACGTTGGAAAACATAAAACTGTAGATGGTCAGGTATGTGATGATTTTTCTGAACATATTATTTTGCTCCTACCAAATTTTGGTTTGAATAAAGAAGAGAAACTCAACGTCTTCGTCGCTCTCATAATATTTATGCTCTTTGAGCGGGAACGCCACCGTAAAATTGGCATCCAACCGATCAAGCAGCCCGACCCGTGCACCGACACCGGTGCTGTAGATAAAGGCTTCGTTGTCATTTTTAAGATTATTGCTGTCTTTGGCATAGACATGACCAAAGTCAAAGAAAGTATAAACTTTGGCGCTGTTTAGCCACTCGGTATCTTTGAACAGCGGCTTTAAGTCATATTGCAATTCGTTCATAACCGCAAATCCTTTATCGCCGACCAGCATACCCTCCGTATAGCCGCGTACCGAATTGACGCCGCCGATCTGGAACTGTTCGGAAGACGGTAAAAAATCTTGCTCGGTATACTGCGCCTTGGCTTTAACATTGACCGCAAAATCATCCAGAAAGCTCTGCTGAAATTCGCCGTTATAATTGAAACGCCAGAAAGAACGGGTACCGTCAAATAGCTTGGCGCCCTTGGTTACGCTCAGCTGATTATACAGATAGCCGCCGGCAAACAGTTTTAGACTGTCCCAAGACAGGCTCATGGTATCGGTATAAACCTTCTGAGTGCGGAAATCACCGATATAAGAAGCCCCGTTTTTAAAACTGGTGGTAAAATTGAGGTTATTGACAAAGCTGTCGGTTACATAAACCGGACGCTTGATATAGAAATAGTAATTATAGAAGTTACCGGTCACATCCAACGCTTTCAGATCGCCGCCGACAATTTCAGTATCGGAATAATCGGCACCAAAACCGATCCGGCTGCCGAACACAGGTTCGGGAATATCAAACGAGCCGAACAGCGCGTTTGAACCTTCGGTAACCACCCCGCCGAAATTCAGATTATCTCGATAACCGGTCAGACTGCGAACAGAAACAAAAGCGCCGGCACGGTAAATACCGGTAGATTTTTGTCCGGCATTATCGGCAAAAGCGGAAACAGAAACCCGTTCGGGTTCTTCGACAATCACATCCAAATCGGTGGTAGCAAACTTTTCACCCGGCTCCATCGCTATCCGCGCTTTGATATCATTGGCGGCATTAAACATCAGGATGTTGTCCTGCAGCTCTTTCACATTCAGGCGGTCACCGCTTTCAACCCCCAGATTTTTGCGAACAAAGTTTTCGCTGGTCGATTTATTTTCCTTAATCGTGATTTTATCGATCTTACCCTCAATCAGGCTGATCTTAAGAATTCCGTCACGCACATCCTGATTGGGAACATAAGCTTTAGCTGCGAAATAACCGCGATTTTTATACTCGCGGTCCACATCGCCGACAATGGCATTGATATCATTCAAGCTGACTTTCTTTCCCTCATACCGGGAGGCAATCCCTTCCAAGAAGCTGTCGGGCAACAGCTCGGAACGGTCAAAAATCAAACGTTTCAAAGTCATGATTTTTTTATCCGCGGCCGCATTGACGGCAGATGTTTTTTCTTTTGCCGGCTGCGCGGGTTCTTTTTGTTTTTCTTTTTTATATTCGTCCGAAATTTTTTGAATTTTGGCATCAATGGCTTTAGAACGCAATGTTTCCTTAGTTCTCTCCAATTCATAAGCCGGAGAATAGGCACGAACCGCAGGCATAACGGGCACCGTTTGGGCAGCGGCATCGGAAACAAATACGGCCAACAGCCCAAGGCTTAACAAGATCAGTCTGGTCAAAGCAATAACCTTAAAAATGGAATTAATCAATGAGGATACAAAAAAACGCTTAATCCTTTTGTCAAGTATTATAATTAATTTTATTTAAATAATATATTGAATTTTTTATAAAAAAAA
>CABUAP010000005.1 GCA_902489675.1 uncultured Azospirillum sp.
ATTAATATAGCCATGGTGCTGGGATTGCAGCGGCACCCCCACCACCGGCAGCAATCCCAGCACCATGGCTATATTAATAAACACATAAAGAAAATAGTTGGTTGCCAGACCGATAATCAACAGTTTGCCGAAATAGCTGGTGGTACGCATGGCAAAAGCATAGCTATAGGCCAAAATCACGATGTTAATCAACACAATCACAATCCCGCCGATCAACCCGAATTCTTCCGACAACATGGTAAAAATAAAATCGGTATGCTTTTCGGGCAAAAAATTAAGATGGCTTTGCGTCCCTTTTAAAAATCCTTTACCGAAAACCCCGCCCGAACCAAGCGCGATTTTAGACTGCATGATGTGATAACCGGATCCCAGCGGATCTCTTTCCGGATCAAGAAAAGTAAGCACCCTGAGTTTTTGATAATCGTGCAAAAAATGCCACCCGATCGGCATCAATATGGCAGCCATCACGCCCAGCACAACAAATTTCCACACCTGTACCCCAACCACAAACAAAATAACGCCGGTTGTAAACAACAGCATCATCGCCGTACCAAGATCCGGTTGTGCCATAATCAATGCAGCCGGCACCAACGCCATCATCAACGGCGGAAAGATTCCTCGGATTGTTTCGATACTTTGCAAAGTCGTCGAATGAAAATATTTGGCCAATGCCATCACCAATGCGATTTTCATCAGCTCGGAAGGCTGCAGCTTGATAAACTTCAAATCAATCCAGCGCGTCGCCCCCATCCCGGTATAACCGGCCACCTCAACCACAATCAGCAAAACCAGTGTTGCAAAATAAAAAGGATAGGCATAACGCAAAAAAAGCTTAATATCGACCATGGAAGCAGCAAACATAACGGCCGCTCCCAACACAAAACGCAAAGCATGATTAGCAGCCCAACCGTCCCAGCTGCCGTTTGCCGCCGAATACAGCATCATCACACCGATTGCCGCCAAAAGCGTAATCAGCACAAAATAGGTAATATTCAAATGATACAATTTTTCCCGAAAAGTCAGGTTGGGGTTATGCAGTCCCAATTTATAAGGTTTGTACATCATTTACCGTCCTCTTGATCGAGTTTCAGGGCTTCCTGCAAAAGCTTGGAAGCGATCGGCGCCGCCACCGACGAACCGCCGCCGCCGTGTTCCACCGCCACCGCTACCGCATATTTGGGATGCTTTTGCGGTGCATAGCCGACAAACAAAGCATGATCCCGATAACGCCAAGGCAAATCTTTCTGTTTAAGGATCCCGCTTTGACGCTCCTTTAAAGTAATGCGCCGCACCTGCGAAGTTCCCGTTTTGCCGCACATTTCCTGACCGTTAAAATTAAAACGCGAACCAAGCGCCGTTCCCCCCGGACGGTTAACCACCGCACACATTCCCTCTTTTACTATTGCCAAATGCGTCTGATTCAAACGCAGCGATTTCGCATTCGCTTGCTTTTTTTCCGTCGACTTGACGAACGTCGGACGGATTTCGCGGCCGCCGTTAGCGATTCTGGCCGTCATAACCGCCAGCTGCAATGGGGTAGACATAATATAACTTTGACCGATACCTGCAATCAATGTTTCACCGGTCTGCCAAGCCTCGCCACGGGTACGCATCTTCCAGGCCTTATCGGGAATCAATCCGCCTTTTTCGCCGGCCAGTTCAATTCCCGTCGGCATCCCCAGCCCCAATCGTCGCGCCATTGCCGCAATTTTATCAATCCCCAGCCGTTCGGCAATATCATAAAAGAAAATATCACAAGAATGCTGTAAAGCTTCCACCACATTCATATCGCCATGCCCCGCTCTTTTCCAACAGTGAAAAAAATGGTTGCCGAGCTGCATTCGGCCAGAGCAGTAGACTTTTGTATCTCTGGTGATAATCCCTTCTTCAAGCGCGGCCAAAGCAACAATCATCTTAAAAGTTGAACCCGGTGCATATTGTCCGGCAATGGCCTTGTTCAGCAGCGGGCTTCTTTCATTGGCCAAAAGCGCGTCATATATTTTGGAACTGACCCCGTTAACAAAATCATTGGAGTTGTAGGACGGTGTTGAAATAAAAGCCAGCACTTCGCCGTTTTCCACATCAATCAAAACCGCCGCGCCGCTTTCTTCACCATACAATTCATAAGCTTTTTGCTGCAATCTGGCATCAATTGTCAATTGCAGCTTTTCACCGGCAACTCCGTCCACCCGTTCAATTTCCTGCATAACCCGGCCCAGGGCATTAACTTCCAGTTTCAAATTACCGCCGGCACCGCGCAGTTTTGTTTCAAATTGCTTTTCGATTCCGTCTTTGCCGATTTTAAAACCGGGAACTTCCAACAGCGGATCGTTATCCCTTTGCAAATCTTTTTCCGAAACAGCCGCAACATACCCGAGCAAATGCGCCGTCTGTTCATTATACGGATAATAACGGCTGAGACCGTCATCAATAACAATTCCCGGAATATCCGGCGATGCCAGCAGCAGTCGGCTCATTTCCTGCCAATTCAGCCCGTCTTTAATCTTAATCGGTACAAAACGGCGATATTTTTTTACATCTTCCCTAATTCGATCCTTTTCGTCTTCGGTCAACGGTAAAATTTTTTCCACTTTTTTTAGCGTATCGTCAATACTCGTTGTTTGTTCGGCCACAATCATAACCTGAAAATTTTGCCTGTTGCCGGCCAGTATCTTACCGTTGCGGTCAACAATTTCCCCCCGCGGCGGGATCAAAAGCCGGGTCGAGATCCGGTTTTCGTCCGCCATGGTGCTGAATTGGTCAGCCTGATAAACCTGCAGATAATAAAGGCGGGCAATAATCAAAAGCAACATCGCCAACTGCACGCCGCCCCAAATCAACGTCCGCACAATCAAAACTTTTCCTTTGGCATTATCACGATTCATCGGCTAATCATCCTGCAAAAAGCGATTAAGCACCAAAGCGTTCAGCCCGCCCACCACCGGATAACAGGCCAAACTCATCAAATAAGAAAAAAATAACAACGAAAGCGGCAGCATACGCTCATAATAAAGAGAAAGCACCATCCACTGCGTCAACAGACAAAACGGCAACAGCAAAGCAATTCCCACCCACAAAATCACAAAAATCCGCCCGTTCAGATAACGGATGAGATTCGTCACCAACAAATACATAACCAGCATGGCCGTCAACCCCGAACCAAAAGGCGCAGCCGAGGCGGCATCGACAATTATCCCGAGGATAAAAACCATCGGCAGGTTAAACAGATCGGGTCGATAAACCAGCCAGAAATAGGCGCACATCAACCCTACTGCCGGCCGTGCATTATCGGCAATATCCGATTTAAGCGGCAAAAAAGAAAACAGCACCATAACGACTGAAAATAAAAGCGGCAGCTTTCGGTAAAACCAACTGCCGGTTACCTCTTGCCACTCTTCCGTCATTGCACCTCTTCCTGTCCGATAAATTCATCTGTCGGATCCGGCAGCTTATAATCAATAATCTGCACATATTCCAAGCTGCTCAAATTGTCATAAGGTTTAACCCTCACCCCGTCCCGATCGACGGAAATCACCTTTCCCACCGGCAGGCCGGCCGGAAAAACACCGCCGATACCAGAAGTCACAATCCTGTCGCCAACTTTAATCCCGGCCTCTAAAGGAATAAACACCATTTTGGGCAACAGGTCATTTTCACCGGCCAAAACACCGCGGATTCGACTTGTTTCCGTCATAACCGGAATTTTGGAGTTGATGTCATTGACAAGAAAAATTTTGGCATAGTCAAAACCGGCTTTTTCCACCCGACCGACAACTCCTTTGTCACCAAGCACGACCTGACCTTTGCGGACATTTCTGTTACCGTTGATATAGACCGTGACCGCATGGGCAAAGGCGCCGCCTTCTTCCGCAACCACTTTGGCGGTAACATAAGAAGCCTCGGGCGGCGGCGTATAATTCAACAGCCGCGACAGCAGTTTATTTTCAATTTCAAGCGCACGGTTTTTGGCATTGGCGATTGTCAAACGCCGGTTCTCATCTCTCAACGCCTGATTTTCCAGGTCGATTTTGTGCAGGCTGCGCAAATATTCGTACCCTTCGACCAAAACCGAAGCCGGCATCACCAGCACATTAACGGCGGAAGAAACGATCTCATCGGCAATACCCGACGTTTTCTCAACCAAAACATTTTCACTTTTATTGAGCAGCATAAAAACAAAAGCCACCATAAAAGCCAAAACGATCGCGAATTTTTTGATTATTCCGCGTATCTGGCCGATATGCAAAAAAGTTTCCCGCTCTCTTTTTACCAAAATTCCGTCCCGAAAAAAGCTTAAAAAATCTCCTTAAGTAACTAACATATAAAAAAAATTATGGCAAACAAAATATCATTGCCGGCAGCGCTTCTTCAACAGCTTTTGCCGGCCGTCCCCTTTTTCCGTCCGTCCATCCTTCTGCCGCCTCTCTCTCCTCTTTCGCCCCTCCTTCTCCTTTTATCCGCCTTCCCTCCCCTTTTTCCGTCCGCCGCCCGGCGCAAAGGCAAAAAAAACAAAAAAAGAGCCCCGCACGCGCGGAGCCCTCTTTCAAATATGTACCCTTAACGGCTACTTGTTAAGGTTGATGAACGGGGTGGCGCCTCCCAGCATATACTGAGGAAGTTTACCGTCCCATTTCTGCACGGCTTCATACTCGGTCAGGCCCTTATTCTTTGACAAAGCCTCGGATTTTATCTCCATGGCTTCGGCCTCGGCCTTGGCGGAAATAACCTTCTGTTCGGCCTCTTCCTTGATACGTTTCGTATTGTTGACCGCTTCCTGAGCTTTCTGCTCGGCGATCACTTTATCTTCAATTGCCCCTTCGAACTTGTCGGAGTAGTCGATGTTGATAAACTGGAACGTAATATTCTGGAAGAAACGTTTGTCGAGGCGGCTCTGCAAACCGGCAATAACATCCACACGGGCCTTGTCGCGGTTAGCAACCAGATCCTGCGCCTGCCATTTGCCGACCACGTCTTTCAGGACGTCGTTCAGCACCGGAATAAGTTTCTTTCCCTCATAATCCTGTCCGACTGTTTCATAAAGAATATGAACGTTTTCCGGATTGAGATCATAGGTAAAAGTATATTCCAGTTCGGCTGTCTGCACATCCGAGGTATAGGTCGCCGTCTTTTCGGTCATCTTCCGGGTTCTGACATCCATCTCGATCATTGACGAAATGAGCGGCCATTTGAACCCGACGCCGTTAACGTACGATTTCTGGTCAACCTTTCCCAAGGTCACCAAAACACCGCGGTATCCCGGGCTGATGGAATAAATGCCGGAAAAAATCAAAACAAGCAGAATGACTGCGCCAAGCGCAATTCCTGCCCATTTCATGATTTTTTTGACAGACCACGTACTTTCGCGTTTTTCTTCTTCGTATCCGTACATATTTATTTAATTTAAAGAAACAAAACTTTTTCTTTGAAAAATCCCCGTATTTTAACCGAAGCGCCTTGATTTTATATGCTGATCCCTGAACGCATGGTTCAAACTGCGTAAGCAGCGGGCGGTCATTGCGATTGACTCTTTGATCAAAACGTTTCAAGTGATTAAATGATGCCTAGACAAAATTTAATCTGCGGTTTTTGTTCCAAATCCGAAATTTTGCCGGTTAATTGTTACTAAAATAATTACTTGTGTTTTTAAATGTACATTAATTTTCGACAAAAATCAAGTCCAAAATTCAACGGAAAACAAAACCTCTGTCCGCTGCAAAAAAACGTACCTCAAAATGCAGCACAACGAAAGTTTTGGAAACCCAATCGCAACCCGCCGTTCAGACATAAAAAAGGGGGAGCCTTACAGCACCCCCCTTTTTTAATTTTGGCAAACTTAAAAACTTTTCAAAATATATTCGCTGATTCTGGCCGCATAAAATGACGGATCGGAAACCGGCTCTCCTTCGGCAATTTTTGCCTGATCAAGCAACACTTTCGCCACTTCCTCCACTTTAGGACGCAGCGCTTCGTCCCCCATGGCCTCGCTTAACTTCACAATCAACGGGTGATAAGGATTGATTTCCAAAATCCGGGTCGAAGCAAAAGCCGTTTGCTGCTGGTGATTGCGCATCAGCCGTTCCAGATGAATGCTCATCTGGCCGTTTTCCACTGTCAGACTGACCGGGCTGGTCGTCAGCTTTTCGGTCACCGTTACCTTGCCGACTTCATTTTTAAATAATTCTGTCAT
The DNA here is from genome assembly GCA_902489675.1 of uncultured Azospirillum sp. GTDB lineage: Bacteria > Pseudomonadota > Alphaproteobacteria > RF32 > CAG-239 > JAFUYI01. The sequence goes on from CABUAP010000005.1 coordinate 6,188, forward strand.
CAGCGCCGTCAGTTTTTCCAGACTGCCGTCATCCGCGCGCTGTTCTTTGCGTTCAAAAGAAAGATCCGCCTCGGCCTGCGAAATATGCTTAACCGCTTTGCCTTTGTAGTTTACCAGCGTCTGGGTCCAAAACTCATCAATCGGATCGGTAAGAAGCAGCACTTCGATTCCCTTCTGCTTAAAAGCTTCCAGCTGCGGATTGTTGGCCAGCACTTTGACATCATCGCCGGTAATATAATAAATCGCTTTCTGATCTTCTTTCATGCGGGAAACATACTGGTCAAGCGTCGTCATTTTTTCCGCTTCCGCGGTCGAATGGAACATTGAGAGCGAAGCAACCTCTTCACGGTTGGCAAAATCTTCGTAAATACCTTCTTTGAAAGCAACGCCGAAAGCCTGCCAGAATTTCAGATAATCTTCATAATTCTCGCTTTTCTTTTTCAGTTCTTTCAGCAGCCGGCTAACGATTCCGTGGCGGATTTTGGCCACCAAAACGTTTTGCTGTAACATCTCGCGCGAAATATTGAGCGGCAGATCGGAAGAATCGACCACTCCTTTGACAAAGCGCAAATAAGAAGGCATCAGCTCTTCCACTTTGTCAGAAATAAACACCCGGTTGACATAAAGCTTCAGGCCTTGTTTTCTGTCCGGCTGAAACAGGTCATACGGCTGGGTGGAAGGAATATATAAAAGTCCCGTGTACTCAATGCTGCCCTCTGCCTTAAAATGCAGCGTCAGCCACGGATCGTCAAAATTGTGCGAAATATGCTGATAAAAATCTTTGTACTGCTCCGCGGTAATTTCCGCTTTGCTGCGGGTCCACAATGCCGAGGCCGAATTGACCGTTTCTTCCCCAGCCTCACCCAAGTTGAGCACAATCGGATAATTGATATGGTCGGAATATGTGCGGATCAGATGGCGCAGATAAATGGTATCGGTAAAGTTTTTATCGTCGTCTTTCAAAAACAGCTTGATTTCAGTACCGATTCCCGCTTTTTCGGCCTCGCTGATCTCAAAACCGTCCATCCCGTCGGAAATCCAGCGCCAGGCTTGATCTTCCCCGGCCTTGCGGGTAACGATTTCGACCTTTTTCGCCACCATAAAGGCCGAATAAAAACCCACCCCAAACTGTCCGATCAAATCGGCAGAAGCTCCGTTCTCCCTCATATTGGCAACAAAGTCGGCGGTGCCGGATTTGGCAATCGTTCCCAAATGATTGATCAGGTCTTCCCGGTTCATGCCGATGCCGTTGTCGGCAATCGTCAGCGTATTCTCCTTATCATTCGGCGTGATAATAATTTTCAGCTCGCCGTTGCCTTTGGCAATTTCAGGCTTGGTCAGCTGAAGATATTTTAGCTTGTCGCAGGCATCGCTGGCATTTGAGATCAGTTCTCTTAAGAAAATATATTTTTCCGAATAGAGGGAGTTGATCACAATCCCCAACATTTTGTTAACTTCGGTCTGAAAATTAATTTTTTCGCTCATAATCAAATTCTCCGTTCAAAAAATTCCGTTGCTTTATATATGGGAAAAGATTTGCGTTTTCGCAAGCATTGCCGCCGATTTTTTGCGTAACCGACAAATTTTGCTTGATTTTATTGCAAATGCGGCTAGATTGGAGGCTGAAATATTTTAAGCAACTCTTTTTTAGGAGACAAACTATGGTTTCTGTCGTTAATGACAATTGTATCAAATGCAAATCCTGCGTTGACGTATGCCCGGTAGACGCTTTCCACGAAGGCGACACCCAGCTGGTTGTTGATCCGGATACCTGCATCAGCTGCGGCGTATGCATCTCTGAATGCCCGCAGGAAGCAATCCAGACCGAAGAAGAAGCCGACCCGCATTGGGTTGAATTCAACGCTGAAAAAGCCAAAGTATGGCCGAATGCCAACGAATAATTTTCGGGATTTGAACCTCCGCCGCAAAGCGGAGGTTTTTTTCACCCTTTTTTGTCATTTACCCCTGTTTCGGGGACAAAATTTTTTCCTTGAAATCAATCAAAGTTGTGCTATTGTGCGCTCAATCCGTTTACAATTTTATGAAAGACAACACAATGGAGCTGAGAAACATAGCGATTATAGCTCACGTTGACCATGGCAAAACCACATTGGTCGACGCCCTGTTAAAACAAAGCGGAACTTTTCGCGACAACCAAAAAGTCCAAGAATGCGTTATGGACTCCAACGAGCTGGAAAGAGAACGCGGCATTACCATCTTATCCAAATGCACTTCGGTTGACTGGAACGGCACCCGTATTAATATTGTCGACACCCCCGGCCACGCCGATTTCGGCGGCGAAGTCGAACGCATTTTATCCATGGTCGACGGCGTGATCCTCTTGGTTGACAGTTCCGAAGGCCCGATGCCGCAAACCAAGTTCGTACTCGGCAAGGCCTTAAAAGTCGGCTTAAAACCAATCGTTGTGATCAATAAAGCTGATAAACCCGATGCCCGCGTCGACGAAGTTTTAAACGAAATTTTTGATTTGTTTGTCAGCTTGGACGCCACCGACGAGCAGTTGGACTTTCCGGTTCTTTATGCTTCCGGACGCAACGGTTGGGCTGTCAAAGATCTTGAACATGACGAAAAAAAGGATCTGCAAATCCTCTTTGAACTGATTTTGTCCCATGTTCCGGCGCCGATCTGCTACCCGGACAAACCGTTTACCATGCTGGCCACCACCTTGGAAGCCGACAAATTCATCGGCCGTCTGCTGACCGGCAAAATTCTTTGCGGCAGTGTCAAACCCGGCGACACGGTTAAGGCGCTTGACGGCAAAAATAACGAAATCGAACGTTTCCGCATCACCAAAATTCTCGCCTACCGCGGCCTCGCCCGCCAAAGTCTGGAAGAAGCCCATGCCGGCGACATCGTTGCTATAGCCGGCGCAGTCAAAGCCACCGTTGCCGACACTATCTGCGACTTTGCCGTTACCGAAGCGCTCGAGGCTCAGCCGATCGACCCGCCGACGCTGGTGATGACCTTTTCGGTCAACGATTCTCCGCTGGCCGGCAGAGAAGGCGACAAAGTTACATCAAGAATGATTGCCGAACGACTCAAAAAAGAAGCCGAAGGCAACATTGCGCTCAAAATAAGCACTTCTCCCAACAACGATTCCTTTGAGGTCGCCGGCCGCGGTGAACTGCAATTGGGCGTTCTGATCGAAACCATGCGCCGCGAAGGCTTTGAACTTTCTATCTCCCGTCCGCGGGTGGTTCTGCACAAAGACGAAAACGGCGAAGTGATGGAACCGGTTGACGAAGTGGTGGTTGATGTTGATGAAGAATTTTCCGGCACTGTGGTTGAAAAACTCGGCTCTCGCCGCGCCGAACTGGTGGAAATGATTCCCTCTCAGGCCGGCGGCAAGGTTCGCCTGATTTTCCATGCGCCGACCCGCGGTTTGATCGGTTACCATTCCGAATTTTTGACCGACACTCACGGCACCGGTGTTATGAACCGCAGCTTTTATGATTATGAACCCTATAAAGGCGAAATCGAAGGCCGCCGCAACGGTGTGCTGATCTCGAGCGAAAACGGCACTGCCATTGCCTATTCGTTGTGGAAGCTGGAAGACCGCGGCCCGATGTTTATCGATCCCAATGTTCCGGTTTATGTCGGCATGATCATCGGCGAACACACCAAACCAAACGATTTGGAAATCAACCCTTGCCGTTCCAAGCAGCTGACTAACATCCGCGCCGCCGGCAAGGACGAGGCCATTTCGCTGACCCCGCCGCGGCGGATTACGTTGGAAGAAGGCCTTTCTTACATTCAGGAAGACGAACTGCTGGAAGTCACCCCCAAGACTATCCGCCTGCGCAAACGAATCCTCGATCCGATCCTGCGCAAGCGTTCGGCCAACAAGATCGCCTGATATTATTATAAGCAGCCTGACTAAAAACGGCTGCTTATATTTTCTAAAAACCCTTGCGCCTGATTTTGAATTAGCGTATGTAAAAAATATATTGCAACAAAAGAGATGACCATGCGTAACACCAACAGAAAAAACAACCAGCTGCGCAACATTGAGCTGATCCCGGACTACAACCCTTATGCGGAAGGCTCCTGCCTGGTCAAATTCGGCAACACCCATGTGGTTTGCACGGCCAGTGTTGAAGAAAAAGTACCAAACTGGCTGAAAGGCCAAAACAAGGGCTGGATCACCGCCGAATACGGAATGCTGCCGCGTGCCAATCGGGTGCGGGTACCGCGCGAAAACAAATCTCCCTCCGGCCGCACACAGGAAATTCAGCGGCTGATCGGCCGCTCGCTTCGCGCCGTGGTTGACTTAAACAAAATGAAGGATATTTCGGTATGTATCGACTGCGATGTCATTCAGGCCGACGGCGGCACTCGAACCGCATCAATCACCGGCGGTTTTGTCGCTCTTTATCTGGCGATAGAAAAACTGATCGCCCGCAAAAAACTCGAAGTTAACCCGATTCGCGAGTTTGTTGCCGCGGTATCTTGTGATATTTTTGCCGGCGAAAAAATCATCGATGTCGATTATGAAGAAGATTCTCACGCTCAGGTTGATATGAACTTTGTTCTGACCGAAAGCGGAAAAATCGTAGAAATCCAAGGAACTGCGGAAGAAATGCCGTTTGCGGAAGAAGATTTCGGCGAGCTGATGGCGCTTGCCAAAGACGGAATTAAACAATTGATTGCCGAACAAAAGAAAGTTTTAGGAGTAAAGTAAAATGAAAATAGCCAAATTGGTCGTTGCCAGCCACAATGACGGCAAAGTTGCGGAAATCAAAACCTTGCTTGCCCCGTTGCATATAGAAGTGCAGTCCGCCAAAGAACTGCGGCTGGGCGATGTTGAAGAAACCGGCAAAACCTTTGAAGAAAATGCAAAAATAAAAGCCAATGCGCTGAGCCTGATGTGCGGCCTGCCCTGCCTGGCTGACGATTCCGGCCTTTGCATCGACGCGCTTGACGGTCGTCCCGGCGTCTATTCCGCCCGCTATGCCCCAAATCGTGATTTTAAAGAAGGCATGAATATGCTGCTTAAAGAAATGAGCGAATCCGGCAAAGAAACCCGCAAGGCTCACTTCTCCTGCTGCATGGCGCTGGCCTGCCCCAACGAAAAAGTCCAGATATTCGAAGGCCGGGTTGACGGTGAAATTGCCGATGCCCCGCGCGGAGAAAAAGGATTCGGTTATGACCCGATTTTTATCCCCGAAGGCCATACCCAAACCTTTGCCGAACTCGGAGATGATGTCAAAAACCAGATTTCTCACCGCCGCCGTGCATTGGAAAAATTTATCCGGCAAATAAAATAAAAAGAAAAGGAACAATTTGACCGCCAATATCCGCAACATACCGGCCGGCTTCAGCCCGGTCGACATCATCGCCGGTCTTCTGTCAGAAACCGGCAGTGGATTTGAATTGGCCGATACATTGGTACTGCTGCCAAACCGACGTGCCTGCCGGGAACTGCGTGATGCTTTTGTCCGCCTGAACGGAATGCAGCCGACAATTTTGCCGCGCATCATCCCGCTCGGCGATCCCGATGAAGACGAACTGTTTTTTGCCGATGATACGCCGCAGGCCGCCGAAATTGCACCGGCAGTATCACCGGTTGAGCGCACGCTTTTATTTACCCGTCTGATTGCTGCCCGACAAAAAGAACTGACCGGCGGCGACGGATCACTGGCGCAAGCGGCGTATTTAGCCGCCGAATTGGGGCAATTGCTGGACACAATCGAAAACGAAGAGCTTGGTTTTGATGCTTTAACTCAATTGGTACCGGAAGAATATGCCGCCCATTGGCAAAAAACGCTCGATTTTCTGAAAATCATCACCGTTCATTTTCCGCAAATCTTAAGTGAACGGGGTTTTACCAACCCGGCGGCCCGAAGAACCGTGCTCTTAAAAATGCAATCCGCATTATGGCAAAAAACACCGCCCTCGGGACACGTTGTTATTGCCGGCACGCCCGGTGCTTTTCCCGCAATGCGCGAACTGATCAAAACTGTGGCGGAAATGCCGAACGGAACAGTGTATTTAAACGATCTTGACCGTTGCTTGGACGAGCATTCCTGGCAATTGATTGACGAATCCCATCCACAATATGAGCTAAAGCAACTGCTTGATTTTATAGGGATTTCACGAGATGAAATAAAAGATGCCGTCCCCTCTTTCAATCTCGGGCGGGACAAATTGATTTCGGAAACCATGCGCCCGGCCGCTGCCACCGACCGCTGGCGAAATATCTCTGCGCAAACCTTCCCTGCCGATACTTTGAACGGTGTTCATTTAATCAGCTGCCGCGAGTTTCGGGAAGAAGCTTTGGCGATTGCCGCCATCATGCGCCATACGCTGGAAACGCCGGAAAAAACCGCGGCGCTGGTCACCGCCGACCGCAATTTGGCACGCCGAGTGGCCGCCGAACTCCGCCGTTGGAGAATTAATGTCGACGATTCCGCCGGCCGCCCGCTGGCGCAGACGCCGGTTGGAATCTTCCTGCGGCTGATTGCCGAATGCTGCGAAAAACAAGAAGACAACATTTCTCTGCTCAGTCTGATGAAACATCCTCTGGCGGCCGTCGGCGAACCCATTGTCATTTTCCGTTCCCGCATCCGTGAATTTGAAAGAAAAGTTCTCCGCGGCGGCGAAAAAGACGAAGCGGCAGAATCCTTCATACAGGAAAAAAAGGAGATTCTGCGGCCGCTGTTCGAACTATGTCGACAGCCTGAAGCCGATTTCGGGGAACTGCTCCGCGCGCATTTGCAAGCTGCCGAACAGCTGGCTGCCGATAGTGAAAACACCGGTGCCGAAAGATTGTGGCGCGGAGATGACGGCGAAGCCGCCGCCGCCTTCTTTTCCTCTCTGCTCGAAAATGCGAATACTCTCCCGATTATCAAACAAAACCAATACGGCGATTTTATTTCTTCAATGATGTCAACAGTGACCGTACGCCCCAAATACGGCACTCACCCTCGGTTAAAAATTCTCGGCCCGATCGAAGCCCGCCTGAGCGGTTTTGACACCGTCATCCTCGGCGAAATCAACGAGGGCGTCATGCCGGCCGCCGCACCGGCCGGCGCTTGGATGTCACGGCCGATGAAAAAAGATTTTGGCTTCCCGCTGCCGGAAAAAAACATCGGTACTGCCGCCCGTGACTTTGCACATTTGCTGGCACAAAAAGAAGTTTTTCTCACCCGTGCCGAACGGGTCAACGGCACGCCGATGACCAAATCCCGCTGGTGGATGCGGCTGGAAACGGTATTGGCCGCCGCCGGTATCAGTCCGGTATCTCTAACTGACACCGTTTATCCTGAAATTGCCGCTTTTCTTGACCGGCCGCAGACATACAGCCCCATCCAACCGCCGATGCCTAAACCGCCGCTTGCTGCCCGACCGCGGGAATTGTGGGCCGGCGCAATCGAAAATCTGATGCGCGATCCCTATATCATTTTTGCCAAATACATCCTTAAACTCAAACCGCTGGATGACATCGACCGGCAGCCGGGAATTGTCGATTTGGGGATTATCGTCCACAAGGTACTGGAAGTATTTAACCGCCGTTTTCCCGGTTCGCTTCCTGCCGACGCAAAAGAAATATTAAACGAAATCGGTCGCGGCGCCTTTGCCGAAGCCGGTATTAACCAACAAACGCTCGCCTTTTGGCAGCCGGCACTCAACAAGATTGTCGATTGGGTGTTGGAAAAAGAAAACAACTATCGGCAAGAAATTTCTCGCGTTTTTTGCGAAGCCGAAGGCCGCTACAGTTTTGATGCTCCGGGCGGAACATTTACAATCGGCGCCAAAGCCGATCGCATTGACATCACCACCGAAGGCAAGATCAATATTATTGACTATAAAACCGGCCGCGCCCGTAAGAAAAAAGAAGTTTCCGCCGGTTATGCCCCGCAGCTGCCGATTGAAGGCATCATCGCCCAAAACGGCGGTTTTGCAGGGATTCCCGCCGTTGCAGTCAACTCCCTGCGTTATTGGCGCCTGGGCAAAGAAGAAATTTGCGTTGACGGCGAAATCGAGAAAATTCTGGAACGAAACCTCGATAACATCAAACGGCTGATTGCAGTGTTTGACAACGAAAACAAACCCTATCTGACCCAACCGAACCCGAAATATGCACCGACATATTCCGATTATGAACATTTATCGAGAATCAAAGAATGGGGAACCACAGACAACCATGACAACTGAAGCGGAACAAAACCTGCAAAAACGCAGAGAATTGGGCAATCAGGCCACCGCGGGCCAACGCAAAGCAGCCGATCCGTCGCTCTCGGTCTGGGTAAATGCCTCGGCCGGCACCGGCAAAACCAAAGTGCTGTCGGATCGGGTGCTAAGGCTGTTGCTTTCGGGAGTTAATGCCGGCAAACTGTTGTGCCTGACTTATACCAAAGCGGCAGCGGTTGAGATGAACGACCGCGTATCCAAAAGACTGAGCAGCTGGGCAATTGCCTCCGAACAAGAACTTGAAAACGAACTGATCAAACTATACGGCGCCCTGCCGCCGGATGCAGAGCAAACGGCGGAACTGAAAGCCCGCGCCCGCAAACTGTTTGCCCTTCTGCTCGACACGCCGGGCGGCATCAAAATCCAGACCATCCATAGTTTTTGTCAGGAGATTTTAAAACGATTTCCGCTCGAAGCCGGTATTTCTCCTCATTTTGAAGTTATGGACGACCGTGCAGCCATTGAGGCGATCGAAGAAATCAAAACCCGTCTGATTGACGAAATTCGCTGCCGTCCCGAAAGTCCCGCCGCCGAGGCCATGGCTTTTCTTACCGACCATGTCAGCGAACTGAAATTTCCCGATATCATCAATGCCATCATTAACGAACGCGGCAAAATCGGACGGCTGATCAATCAGTTTCATTCGCTTGACGAACTTCTTGATGCTCAGGCCAAACGCCTGAATGTTGATCCTGCCGCCTGCGAAAAAGATTTGATCGCCGATTTCTTCAAAACTTTTCCGCGGGAAGAATTGCAAGTCTTGCTGCAAGCATGGCTCAACAGCGGCACCCGCTTTGCCCGGCGGGCGGAAAAACTGGCAGCGGTGTTGGAAAATCCTGCCCCGCAGGATTTTCAGACCTACAGCGGCGCATTTTTGAGCGACGGAGAAATTTACAAAACAATTGCCGCCAAAGCCGAATTGACCCGCAATCCTCGTCTGGAACAAATTTTTGCCGACGAAGCCAACCGGGTTTTGCAATTTTTGGAACAACAAAAAGCTTTGCGCGTTTTTCTTTCCACCAAAGCGGTTACCGTTTTGGCCGGCGAACTGACCAAAGGTTATGAAAATTATAAACAAAAGCGCGCGTTGATGGACTACGGCGACATGATTTTGTTGACCCGCCGGCTGCTTGACAATAAAGAAGCCGCCCGTTGGGTTCTGTTCAAACTCGACGGCGGTATAGACAACATTCTGATTGACGAAGCTCAGGACACCTCGCCTGACCAATGGGCGATCATTCGCTCCGTCAGCGAAGAATTTTTTACTTCCGAAAACAGCGGCCGCACCATCTTTGCCGTCGGTGACCGCAAACAGTCGATCTATAGTTTTCAAGGCGCCGATCCCGATAAATTTGATGAAATGCGTCGCTATTTTTCGCATCAGACCAATCAGTTTTGCGAGGTGGATCTGCAAGTATCTTTCCGCTCAACCCCGGCAGTTCTCGACCCGGTCAACCGCTTGTTCGCCGATCCGAAAATCCAGGCCGGCGTAACTTCTCCCGGCGAAAACCCGGTTCATATTCCGTTTCGTCAGGGTGAAGGCGGAAAAGTCGAGTTGTGGGAACTGATCGAACCGGAAGAAGGCGAAAACATTGATGAATGGCAGCCGCCGATTGAATACGAAAACGCCCCCACCACCAGTTCCCGGATGGCGCGGCAAATTGCGCAAAAAATCCGGCAAATGGTAACCGGCGGCGAAATGCTTGCCTCTCGCGGCCGTCCCCTGCGTTACAGCGATTTTCTGATTTTGGTTCGCAACCGCGATGCCTTCTGCGACGAGCTGATCCGCGAATGTAAAAAAGCCGGCGTCAACATTGCCGGCATTGACCGTATCCAGCTGCTTGAACAAATTGCCGTTCAAGATTTAATCAGTCTCGGCAAATTTCTGTTGCTGCCGGAAGATGATCTCAGTCTGGCCGAAGTTTTAAAATCTCCCTTGTTCGGGCTTAATGACGATGATCTGTTCAAACTTTGTTATCAGCGTTCCGGCAGTTTGTGGAAAAGTCTTGAACGGTGTTCAGATTATGCTGCGGTCACCGAAATATTAAAGCGTTTGCTCAATATGGCCGATTATATCCGCCCGTTTGAATTATATTCGGAAATACTGGGTCCCCTACACGGCCGCCGTCTTTTTGCCGAAAGAATGGGCAGCGAAGCCGAAGACGGGCTGGACGAATTCTTAAACCTCACGCTTGCTTTTGAACAAACCCACACCGCCTCTTTGCAGCAGTTTATCGAATGGATGGAAAAAGACGATGTGGAAATCAAACGCGAAGCAGAGGCCGGCAGCAGCGATCTGGTGCGCTTAATGACCGTTCACGGCTCCAAAGGACTGCAGGCACCGATCGTCATTCTGCCCGATACCACCCGGGTTCCGCTCTGCAAAAAGGAAGCGGAAATTCTTTGGGATGACAGCGGTCTGTTCTTTTACCCCTCATCTGCCGCCGATTATGAAAGCGTCTGTTGCAAGCTCAAAGAAAAACAAAAGCAAAAAATGCATGAAGAATACCGGCGGCTGATGTATGTTGCCCTCACCCGCGCCGAAGATCGGATGATTGTCTGCGGTTACCGCAAAGCGCATAAACCGCCCGAAGACAGTTGGTATAATTTATTCAAAAACAGTTTTGAAGGCATTTCTGAACCGAACCCGGCCGACAACAGCCGTCAATATATTTCACCGCAGATTCTGCCGACCGATGGTAAAAGCGAACCGGCAATTGTTAAAACACCGTTCACTCCTGCCAAATGGGCAGAAACTCCGGCCACGGAAGAAAGCCCGCTTTCCCGTCCTTTGGCGCCGTCGCGCCCGGAAGAAGACGAACCGGCGGTTATTTCGCCGCTGGCAGCCGGTAATCAGGCCAAACTGTTCAAACGCGGCTCGCTGATCCACCGTCTGCTGCAATTTTTGCCGCAAACCGATCCCGCCCGCCGTGAACAAGCGGCTCAAACATTCATCAGCCGCAGCGCCCCGGAAATAGACAGCAAAGAAAGCGCAAAAATAATCGGCGAAATTTTCTCTCTGCTTGATAACCCGCAATTCGGCAGCGTCTTCGGCCCGCATTCCAAAGCAGAAGTTCCGGTCATGGGGTTGGTCGGCAACAAAATTATTTCCGGCCAAATTGACCGTTTGATCGTTGAACCGCAGCGGGTCATTATCGTCGATTTCAAAACCAATCGCCCGGCAGCGGCAACCCCGGCCGAAGTTCCGGCCGTATATCGTCGGCAGCTGGCAGCCTATCGCTCCCTGTTGAAGGAAATTTATCCGGAGAAAAAAATTATCTCCCTGATTTTATGGACAAATACGGCCAAGCTGATGCCGATAGAATAAACGGCGGAAAATTTAGGGGTTGTTTTTATATTATAAACCTTTAATATGATTTTTATAATACCTATATAAAGAGAACACGACAGTATCAAAGAAAGGAAAAAATATGCAGTCAATTAATGATTCCCAGTTTGAAAATGAAGTCTTAAACAGCAAAGGTCTGGTTCTGGTAGATTTTTGGGCAGAATGGTGCGGTCCCTGCCGTCAGCTCGGCCCGATTCTGGAAGAAGTCGGCAAAACAATGGGCGATAAAGTTAAAATCGTTAAAATGAACGTTGACGAAGCGCCGGACACCGCTGCCGGCTATGGTATTCGCAGCATCCCGACCATGTTTTTGTTCAAAGACGGCAAGCAGATTGACACCAAAGTCGGTCTTAATCCGCAATCGGCAATCGTTTCCTGGATCGAAGCCAACCAGTAAAAAACGGCTTATTTGATAAACCTGATAAAAAAAGAGTCTGTAAAGGCTCTTTTTTTGTTGCTAAATCCGCTCAATATTCTAGGTTTAAAACAACAGACAGGAAAAATAATGAAGCCAAAAAAAGAAAACCATAAACAAACCGTAACCGACAAACGACTGCCGACGAGCATCCGATTCAATATTTGGGCATTTGTTTTTAATTCGTTTTACTATTTTTATCACGGCATCCGCCGCGATAAATTTGTGCTCTTTTTTCTGGCCTCTCCGCTGTTGGCCTTTATTTTGTTCAAAGCCGGACTTTCGACAGCCGCGGCAATCACAGCCGCTTTCTTGAGTATCCGCCTGACGGCTGCTTTTTGCGCGGACAAGGATGTAAAATTACAGAAAGAAGAAAGCAAACAGTCAGATCGGGATATTTTGACACCATATTTTTCCGTATCCCGCACCAGAGTGTTGCTGTTTTCCTTTATCACATTTAACATCTATCCTGTCTATCTGGCTTATAAAAACTGGCAGATCATCCGCGATACGCGTCGCGAGTATCATATTTCCCCTTTCCTCCGCAGCTGGCTTTTGGGGCTTATTTTCATCATTCCGCTTTTTATCCGTATGCAAAAAAGTTTTGCCGCCGCCAAACAAAAAACGCTTGCTTTTAAAATCTGCACATCTTTTTATGTTTTACTGATCATCGGCACATTTGCTATCCGCTGGTATATGATTGCCAACATCAGCTTTTCGCTGTTTAACCTGTTGCTGGCCATGCAGCTGTTAAAGATTTTGTGCCTGCTGCCCGTACAAAAAACAATTAACAATTACAACCAGTGTCTTAACCCCGAAAACTTGCCGTTAAAAAAAATCCTTCCCGGAGAGATGGCAATGATTGCCGCTGCAGCGGCGCTGTTTATCAGCTATTACAGCTTTAGCGGACAATTTGCCATCCGCCGGTTTTACCGCGACTTTGACCGCGAAACTAGAAACGAGATCATCAACAGCTATATTTTCCAAAAAGGTTATCCCGATATTTGTGCCAAATACGGTTATCAAATGCAAAATTATCAGCGGACTTTCGCCCGTGTTTATCAAAAGGAACTGGTTTCGCTTCAGCAAAAACTGCAAACCAAAAACATGACCGTTGAACAGGCGTGGGAACGGGGCGGAAAGCACTTTCCTCTGATAATGAACCGGCGGCTGGAAAAAGAACTGCTTGCCTTGAGCAAAGAAATATTTGAAACCCCTTCTTCCAATGTGCAAAAAGATATGTATCATTTCTGCTCTTTTATTGATATGAGCGCCGAATTGGTCATTAAAAGCCAGCTGAACAAATAAAACTTTTATTGCTTATTTTCA
>CABUAP010000006.1 GCA_902489675.1 uncultured Azospirillum sp.
AGTATTAGTTGAATATTTAGATATTAAATGATGAGAGTTTTTTTCTTACGCACTATTTGAGAATGGAAACCGCCAATTCGATATCCGCATCGTTTCTTTCCCGGCTTTCTTTTTCACAGCGCAAGTTTGTATAAGCTGCAGCCCTGTCAATCGGCATATTCTCATTGACATTAAAAGTGCAATAGTCCGGTATGATGCCGATCTTGTCTATTTTTTGCCCCGAAGGCGTATAAAAATGAGCTGTTGTCAGCGCCAGTCTGCCGCCGTTTTCAAAACTGTACATTTCCTGAATGCTGCCTTTGCCAAAGCTGTTGGTGCCGATGATTTTTGCCTGTATCTGCTCAAGCAGGGCCGCCGCCACCACTTCGGCAGACGAGGCCGTGTTGCCGTCAATCAGGGTAACAACCGGCAGGTTGAAGTTGCTTTCTTCGTCAGCATTGTAGTATTTGACTGCCGAATGGTCACGCCCTTTGACCGAGGCAATAATGCCGCCGTCAATAAAAATACCGGCCACATCAATGGCTGCCGTCAGCAGTCCGCCCCGGTTGCCCCTCAGATCTAAAATAACCGCCCGAGCTTCGGGATAGTCTTTTAGAGCAGTGAGAACATTTTGCTTGGTCGCTTTGTTGAAACTGCCGATTTTGATATACAGAATATCACCGATCATTCGCCGGGCAAACTGCATCAGCGGCTTAGAAACCGGTTCGTCCTCATCCAATTCGGAATAATAACGAGAGTTGTCGTCAAGGCTTTCGGCCGCGGCGGCCATCACTTTTTCGATCAGTTCAAAATCGTGATCAGCCGCTTTGGCGGATACTTTGCCGGCGGCTTGGATCACTTGCAGTGTTATGGCTGCCCAGGCATTAATATCGTTGCTGTTTTCGGGTTTATGCCACAAAGCGGCTTGTTGCCGTTTATAATATAAGTAGACCATTTCCTTACCGTCGGCAAACATCAGATTTTTATCAACGTTTGATAATCCCTGCAGCCCTTCAATTGTCAGTTTTTCCGCCGATATCGGTTCGGCGTGTTTTTCGCTGACGGTTGTATAAAAGGCAGTAATCAGCGAAAGGTCATCGGCTTGGGCATGACCAGCAGTAAGAAGGAAAATCAATAAGGCAAGGCGTTTTATCATCAGTTTCGGGACTTTCTTATGCGGGAATGTTTTTTTATCTTTTTTTCGGCTTTTTTAGACGTTTTTTTCTTTTTTTCTTTAGAAGACGACAGTTTCTTTTCATGGTTGTCTGCCGCCGGCATCTCGGGCAGGTAGCGGAAGATCAGTCCGCCGGTTATCGGGGCGGCTTCGCTTAAAATAACGGACAGCTTTTGTCCCAGACAGAATTTCAGTTTGCTGTCCACGCCTTTAAGGCAGCTGCCGGCGTCATACAGGCAGTAATAATCTTTGGGCAGCGAGCGCATCGGGATCAATCCTTCGGCGCCAAGACTTTCGATCCGGACAAAAATACCGGCGTTAGTCAGACCGCTGATTTTGACTTCAAATTCGGTTCCGACCAGTGGTTTGAGGTAAAGAGAGAGGTAACGGGCAGTCATATCTCTTTCGGCAGCTGCCGCTGTCCGCTCAGTTGAGCAAAGATGATCGGCCGTTTCCGCAAAAGCGTTGACGGAAGGCATTTCCTCAAGCTGATCGGACAAGCCGCAGGCGTTGACCAATGCGCGATGGATGAGCAGATCGGCATAACGGCGGATCGGCGAAGTGAAATGGACATATTCTTTTAACCCGAGGCCGAAGTGGCCGATATTTTGCGGGGCGTATTGAGCCTGACATTGCAGACGCAAAATAAGATCGTCAATGCCGGCACCGCGCCCTTGTTTGCGGCAGAGCTCAAGAATGCGGTTCAGATGTTCCGGTTTTAAGGCACGGCAGTCGGGGAGTTTGAGTTTTAAGCTGTCCAACAGCGGTTTGATTTCTTTTAATTTTTCTTCCGGCGGGCGATCGTGAATCCGGTACATTACCGGCTGCTTGGAAAGCTGCAGTCGGCGCGCGGCAGCCACGTTGGCGGCAATCATAAATTCTTCGATGATTTTGTGACTGATCAGACTTTCTTGTTTTTCAACCGCAATCACCGAACCGTCTTTATCCAGCCGGATTTTAACTTCGGTTGTTTCCAACTCGAGGGCGCCGCGTTTTTTGCGCGCCAATACCAACGCCTGATAGGCTTCATATAAAGGTTCTATCGCTTTTTTGAAAAGCTTTTTGGTTTGGCTGTTAAATGTGCCTTGCAGGGCAGCGGCCGTTTCTTTGTAGGTTAAACGGGCGGCAGATTTAATGAC
The DNA here is from genome assembly GCA_902489675.1 of uncultured Azospirillum sp. Taxonomy (GTDB): domain Bacteria; phylum Pseudomonadota; class Alphaproteobacteria; order RF32; family CAG-239; genus JAFUYI01. Next base: position 2,293 of record CABUAP010000006.1, read on the forward strand.
GCCGCGTTTAAATTCCCAGTCGACCAGATTGCCGCCGCGGTCAATTTGCATCAGGCAGGCGACAACCGGCCGTTTAACGCCGGGATTGAGCGAGCAGAGATCATTGCTGAGAATTTCCGGCAGCATCGGGATCACTTGTTGCGGCAGGTAGACGGAATTTCCCCGGCGGCAGGCTTCACGGTCGAGCGCACTGTTCGGACGAACATAAAATGACACATCGGCAATGGCGACGATCAGCCCAAAGCCGCTTTCGGTGCGGCAGGCATAGACGGCATCGTCAAAATCTTTGGAATCATCTCCGTCGATGGTCACAAAAGGCAGTCCGGTCAGGTTAATTCTTTCTTGGGTAGAAAAATCGGGAAATTTTCGGCATTCGTCTAATACATCGCGTTCAAAAATATGCGGCAGTTTATATTTTTGCGCAATCAATATGCTGCTGAGCTTTTCCATATTAAACAGACCGTGGTTTTGAACCAGCGAAACTTCTTTTGCGGAACCGCTGCCGCTGATTTCGATTTCAACAAAATCGCCGTTTTTTAAGCTCTTGTTTTCACCTAAGACAATCGGTTTGGCGCCGCGTTCGGCCGGTATCATCAGACAAATGTGGTTTTGTCGTTCAATAATGCCGAAAATACTCTCAGTCGCTGTGGCTGTTCGGGCAGACGAAGTTCGTGCCACCGGTATGACGACATCGCCACCGGTTGTTTTTTTGATTTTTCCCAAAAATTCGTCGCCAATTGTCAAAGCCGGACGGATACTGCTTTCTTTAAGCGGAAATTGCCGCTCTTTATGTTCGCCTTTTCTCAAAACGGCGAGCAGACCGCCGTCTTCGTCTTCCGCAATGACGCAAAACAGAGCATAGGCCGGGCTGCCGGCGTTTTTGTGGCTTTTCTTCATGAGCGGAACTCGGCGATAAGAGCGGTATGGTCGGAAGGTTTGGCCGCCAGTCGCGGCCGTTTGTCAACATCGCAGGAAGAAAGCCTGTCAACCGCCGGCGCATTCAAAAACAGATAATCAATCCGCATACCGAAATCGGCTTTGAGCGCATTGCCGGTATAATCCCAAAACGTATATCCCGGATCTTGGGGATGCAGTGTGCGGAAAGCATCATAAAAACCGTTGTAGGTCAAAGCGGTGAGCTTTTGCCGAACTTCGGGTCTAAATAAAGCGTTGCCGATAAAAGGTTTGGGATCATAAACATCGTTTTCGCTCAAAATTACATTAAAATCGCCGCCGAGAACAACCGGAACGGAAAGTTTTTGCAAATCTGCCGCATGACGAAGCAAGGCGTCCATCCATTTAAGTTTATATATATATTTGGATTGGTCGCTGCTGTCATTATAGGGTGGGTTGCCGTTGGGCAGATAAATGGATGCCAGCCGCCATTTTTGTCCTTCGACCTCAATTTCCGCCTCCAGATAACGGGCGTTTTCATCCTCAAAATCCGGCAGTCCGGTACGGATGACCGAGATCGGGGGGCGGCTCAAAACGGCCACCCCGTTGTAGCTCTTTTGTCCGAGCATTTCGGCCTGATAGCCGGCGGCGCGCAGTTCAAAAAACGGGAAGTTGTTATATTCGCTTTTAATTTCCTGAACCAAAACCACATCGGGCTTTGCCAAAGCAAGCCATGCGGTCAGGTTTTCGATCCGTGCGTTTATCGAATTCAGGTTATAGGCGGCAATTTTCATGAATTTATACCTTTACTATTTGATCTTTTATAATGTATATTACTTTTAAATCGATTGAAAGCTAAAAAAGCGTCTTATCTATTAAATATGTATATAAGGCGGGATCAACAGGAGAAAAAATGATGTTAAACGGTTTTCCGGACAATTTCCGAATGGGCGATGATGATGTCTTGAACGAATTTCGCCAGAAGCAGGCCAATTTCGATCTGGAGGAAAAGCGTAACGAAATCAATAATTCGCGTAGTTTGTTTATCGGTGCGCTGGCCGGTTTGGCAATGGCGGCCATAGTCGGTTGGTTTGTGCTGGCGCCGCAGTATCAGAGCGGTGAGGAAGAAGAAGTTCCGGTTATCCGCCGTCCGCAGGAAGAAGTGAAAATTCCGCCGGTGGAGCCGGGCAGTGTAGAAATTTCCAATCAGGAAAAAACCGTTTATGATATCATTGAACGCAAACCCGAAAATATTGAAGAAGCCAATATCCTGCCGCCTTCCGAACAACCGAATGCCGATGCGATCGAGGCTCTGGTTGAAGAAGTAACGACTAAAGAGAACGAAACACAGTCCGCTAAAGCGCCAGCCGTTCGGGCAGAATCTCTGGCAGCGCCCGCTCAGACGGAGAAAGCCGAAACGCTGAAAACCGAAGCGCCGGCGGAAAAAACTGCCGCATCAAGCGAAACAAAAAATGAACCTGTCGTTTCTGCGCAAAAAGATACGCCGAAAGCTAAGCCGGAACCCAAAGTAAAAGAACCGGCGCCGGCTGCTGCCGCGCCTGAAAAAATTGCTAAAGGCGCTTGGCAAATTCAGCTGATGTCGTCACCGAATAAAGCGGCGGTTGAAAAATCATGGAAAACAATGTCGGCAAAATATAAAGTTCTGTCCGGGTTGCCGTATGAAGTCAGCAGTGCGGATCTTGGCGCTAAAGGAACCTATTATCGCTTAAAGGCCGGCAATTTTGCCACTAAAGAAGAAGCAGCGGCTTTGTGCGGAAAATTAAAGGCCGCCGGCGGCAGCTGTTTTACCGCAAGGAAATAATAATGGAAGTGTATATCGGGGTGGCCGTTACCCTGTGCGCCGTGTTTTTTGCAATTGTGCTGCACGAAGTTGCGCACGGCTATGCGGCATATTTGCTGGGGGATGATACGGCCAAACGGGCAGGACGGCTGTCGCTTAATCCGCTCAAACATATTGATCCGTTCGGTTCGGTTTTTCTGCCGTTGTTTTTGTTGTGGAGCGGCGCCGGCTTTTTGTTTGGCTGGGCCAAACCGGTACCGGTCAGTTTTTATCGGTTGAAAAAATTTCCTCGCGATATGCTGATTGTTTCGGGCGCGGGAATTGCGGTCAATCTGGCGTTGGCGCTGGTTTCCGGGGTGATTTTTAATTTTTTTGCCGCTCTTGAAATGCTGCCCGATTTGCTTAAATTGTTTTTGTTGTATTTTTGTATCAGCAATTTGGTGCTGGCTTTCTTTAACCTGCTGCCGATCCCCCCGCTTGACGGTTCCAAGTTGTTTTTTGGTTGGATTCGCCGGCCGTGGGCGCAAAAATATGTTTCTTCCGATCGCTACGGGTTGTCGCTGCTGATTGTTATTGCAGTGGTGCTGCCGATGATCGGGGCTGCATTTGGGTTGCCGGTGATTGATCCGCTCCGCTGGTATTTGTCGCATACGTTGTCTTGGTTTTTAGGTATGATCGGAGGGTAATAAATGTTATCGGCACTGGTTTCCGTAAGCGGCTTTAGTTTAAGCGACGGTGAAAAACGGTGGCTGCAAAAATATCGTCCGGCCGGGGTTTCTCTTTTTGCCCGCAATATAAAAGATCTTGAGCAACTGCGCCGCCTGACCGCCGAAATTCGTGAGGTTACCGACAATAAAAATATTTTGATTGCCGTAGATCAGGAAGGCGGGCGAGTCCGCCGCCTGAACGGCTCTGATTTTCATGCTGCGGCATCGCAGTATGTGCTGGGGCAATTGGACGAGGAGATAGCTGCGGCTCATGCGAAGATTATCAGCGATGACCTGCGGCGAGCCGGTATCAATTTTAATTTTGCTCCGGTTTTGGATATGGCATATCCTGCCACTCATCCGGTGCTGAAATCTCGATGTTTCGGCAGCAGTGAGCAAAAAACGGCATTGCTTGGCCAAGTAATGATTAATACCTATCGCCAAAACGGTATTTGTCCCTGTATGAAGCATATGCCCGGACACGGGCGGGCGGAAACCGATCCGCATCTGGGGCTGCCGGTTGTAAACAATGCGCTGCCCGAGTTGGCAAAAGATTTTTATCCTTTTACCGAAAATAACGATTGCCCGGCCGGCATGACCGCCCATATTGTCGTCAGCGCGGTTGATGACCGTTTACCTGTAACTTTGAGCAAAAAAGCAATCGATTATCTGATCCGCGGTTTGATCAATTTTAACGGGCTGCTTATCTCTGATGCCATTGATATGCAGGCTTTAAGCGGCAGCATCGGTGAAAGGGCGGCGGCGGTTATCGATGCCGGCTGCGATTTGGTTTGCTACTGCGGCGGAAAATTGGAAGATTTGGAAGCGCTTTCGGTAAACTGTCCTCGGCTTTCTGACCGCAGTTATGAAAGGCTGCAGGCTGTTTATAATGTTTTTTCCTCACCGGGAAAGGCTTTGGATACCGCTTTGGAAGATCGTTATTATCGAGCTGTCGGTCTGGTAGAGGAATATGATGAAAGTTATGATGCAACCGAGGTTTTAAATCGGATGCAAAAAGCCTAAAGCAAAACACCCGAACATTCGGGTGTTTTGTTTAATCATAGCACCTATTCTTTTGAGGCGGACAAAGCAGCGGGTATGTTTTCCCCGTCTTTAGCCAACAATTCCAGATCGTTCGGAAAATTGATATCAAGGCAGCTTTCCGCACTTGTTTCAACCAAATTGAGATAGTCCGAGTGTTCAAGAAAAACCTGCCGCAGATGGGAATCTTCCGGCACTAAATCCGCAGATGTATATAAACCGCTGCTCCACAATACCGGATTATACTTATGGCCGCCGAATGCGGAAACCAGCAGTTGTTTATCTTTGCCCTTAACAAAAGATTTGATCATTTTATTGATATATTCCGGCGTAATATTGGGCATATCAGCCGGGATCAGCAATGCGCCGTCACAAGACGACGGAACCGATTTCAGCCCCAAACGGATTGAGGTTTTGACCCCGGAGGCATAGTCGTGGTTGCGCAAAACGTTGATATCGATATTTTCCAAATGCTCTTCCAGGTTTTCGGCATCATAACCGGTGATGACAAAGACCGGCGAGGCTTTGGACTTGATGGCCGCTTCAACCGCTTTCATAAATAACGGTTTGCCGCCGACTTTGACCATCAGCTTGTTGCGGCGTGCGCGTGAACTGATGCCGGCGGCAAGGATTACCGCGGCGATAGACGGTTCCTTTTTATTTTTTTTGTCGTTTGGCGCAATGATTCGCGCTTTTTCTTCATCGGTTAGCGCCAGATTGTCCAGCGTTACGTTTTGCTCTAAAGCGAAATCGCTTTGGGTGATTTTGTCTTTTTTAACCGCGATGCGGATCAAGCGATCCGTGAGCGACGAGGCCGCCAGATCGTAGTTGTAGGGCATATGAATAATTTTGGCGTTGCGTTTGACGGCAATTAATAAATCCGGCGCATCAGCCTGCGGAATATGCGGACAAACAATGCTGTCGACAATGGTCTTGAGAGCTGCCGGTGCCGTGTCATTGGGATGGCAGGCCGGCATCCCGGGGACGATCATCACAATCCGGTGTTTTCCGGCGGCATACGCAACCGTTTCGGCAATGTCGTCCACCGTATGCGGGCAGCTGTATTCGGTGGTAAATTCTAAACCGAGCGGGGTGTAGTTGGCGACCATTTTGCGAACGGCAGCGGCAAAATGCCGGTTTTCGGCTTCATCATTATAAAATTTTGTATAAATCACGGCCGCCTGTTCGCTTTTGGTTTCTTCAATCGAAAGCAAAGGTTCGTTGCCGGAAAGCTTGAAGTCTATTTCTTCAAGCCGTTCTTCTTCCAGTGCCGGCGGACAAACCGTCAGCGTGGCAATCAGATCGCCTTTGCGCACGTTCTGATAAGGCGGAATCGTATTTAAAATGACCCGCGATGACATACGGTTAAATTTAGCGATTCGTTTTTCCTGACAAATAAAAATCCCGTCGCGGTCAGCGGCCATTTTGCATAAATTGCGTTCGGGGGCAGTATATACGACATTTTTTCCGGCAATTCTCGGCGCCAGATTGGAGAGAGCATTTTCGGCCGAAAGATCGGCAATCCCCATTTCTCCGGCAGTGATTTTTTTTATGCCGGTCATTTTGAGATACAAAATATCTTCTTTGGTCAGTTTATGCCCGCGGGGCAAGATCCCCGTATCAAGCCTTATGTCGTTCAGCAGGATTTTTCCGTCGGCGCGGTTTATGTCAAATTCGCCAGTCCGCATGAGCTTTTTTTACCCCCAGATATTGTTTTTTTCAAAGGTTAGCGCAAGAAATTTTTTTCGTCAATAAATAATAAGAAGAAAGCCGGAAAACAGGGCAATAAAAGGAGTTAAAAATTGACTGCTTAAAAATTGGGGGTAGAATAAGAAACGTATAACTTTCACGACTATGAGGACTTGAAAAAATGAAAAAAATAATCTGCGGGCTGGTGCTGACCGGCCTGATACTCACAGCCTGCGGCAATTTGTCCGACTATATGCAGGCCGACAAAGATGCGCCGCTCAAAACCAGACTGCGTGCCTGTATGTTAAATGAGGCCAATGAACAGCTGCAAAGCGGTATTTTGTTCAATAAAGCTCTTAAAGAAAAAGCCGATGAACTTGCCAACGATTGTCTGCGCAAACTGGCATTGCAGTCGGCAGGGCTTGACAACGAGGCTGTTTCAACGGCAGAAAGCATTCTTGACCGCTTAATCGGCAGCGGCAAATAACCGTTTTACAGTCAAAAGCAAATGCCCCGGCTCAAACCGGGGCATTTGTTTGGCCGTTTGTCGGCAGGCTGCCGAGCAGATCGGCCTGATTATATTCTTTCTGCAAAGTGGCAATTTCGACTTCCGTGTATCTCTGGGTTGTGGAAAGCGAGGCGTGTCCCAGCAGCTCCTGTATGGAGCGCAGGTCGGTTCCTTCGGCCAAAAGATGGGTGGCAAAAGAGTGGCGTAGGGAATGAGGAGTCAGGTTGCCGGGAAGACGCAGCATATTTCTCATTTTCTCCATTTCCCGCTGGACAATCCGCGGGTTGAGCGTGCCGCCTCTGGCGCCTAAAAACAAGGGTTCGTCTTCGTAAATATGGTAAGGGCAGGCTTCTTTATACTCTTCAATTCGCTTAACCACGATATCCAAAAGCGGCACGATCCGGTCTTTGTTGCCTTTACCGCGAACCAACAGAAGACCGTCATTTTTTAAATCGGCGGTTGTGATGGCCAAGGCTTCGGAAATACGCAGTCCGCAGCCGTAAAGCAAACTAAAAATGGCCTGATCGCGCAAAGCCTGCCAGTTTTCTTTTTGGTTTTTTCCCGATTCGTCAATCAATTTGAGTGTTTCTTTTACCCCGATGGCTTTGGGCAGCACTTTGTCTTTTTTGGGAGAGGATAACAGACTGATCGCCGGATTTTTAGCCAGTTCCTGCCGATCCAGCCAATGATAAAAATTGCGAATGCTCGAAAGCTCTCGGGCAATGGAACTTTTTTCCCGCGCATGGGCGCTGCGGTCGCTGATAAAACGGCGAAATCCGCGAATGTTAAGTTTTTTGATGATTTTAAGCGTCACAATTTTTTCTGGACAAATATCTTCCTGCCCGGCTAAAAACGTCGTAAACAAAGCCATATCGCGCGCATAAGCATCAGCTGTATGGCCGGAATAATGTCGTTCATTAATCAGCCACTGCCGCCAACTGCGTATCACTTCGCTCAAAATGGTATCGGCATAAAATTTTATTTCCGTTTTCATAATAGTCACTATAGCATTGGTTGCTTAAGATTTTGTAAAGCCGGTTGACAGAAAAAGGAAAAATTTATATTCTCTAAAGTCTAAAAACACAATTTACACATTATTATAAACCATGTTCTAAAACACAAAAGAGTTATGGAAACAACGAGCAGATGGTACAAGATTACGCGGGCACAGTTCGTAATCTATACCGACCCGGAAAACGGAAAAATCATCAGCCGCAATTTGGTTATGCTGGAAGGAGGCGCCTGCCGTATTTTTGAATACCCGCAGGACAGTGTCCAGATGATGCTGCTGAAACCGGGCGACAGTTTGAAGATTGAAAACTCTCCGCACACGGGGCAGGTTCTTTTGGTTAAGTAACCGAAAATCGCCGCTGACAAAATCCCGCTTGCCGACAAGCAAACGGGATTTTCTTTTTTTAAAGTTACATTTTATTTGGGGATTGAACAAAATTTGCATTTTGTTTTTGCTGCCGGCGATATAAAATGCATTCGTTTGGAAAATTTATAATCAAAAAGTATGCTGAATGATTGTCGGAATTTTGCTGCCATTGCCTTTTAACGAGCCTTTTGACTACGAAAGCGGGGAAGAACTGCCTTTGGGGACAATTGTCCGCGTACCTTGGGGCAAAAGCGAACAGATCGGCGTGGTTTGGAAATATGGCAAAAGTTCTGCATTGGAAGCCAAACGGATCAAGCCGATTACAGAAAGTTTCAACTTTCCGCCGATTTCGGAAGAATTGCGCCGGTTGGTAGAGTTTACGGCTGCCTACAATTGTGCGCCGCTCGGTTTGGTCTTAAAAATGGTGATCAGCGTCCGGCAGGCTTTTGATGCGCCGCGGACAACCACTTTGTACCGCTTGAGCGGCAAAACGCTGAGCGAAGCCAAACTCAAAAATTCCGATGCCCGCTGGCGTGTGATGGACTTGCTCAAACACGCCCCTTATTCCAAATCGGAGATATGCAAAGGCGCGGGCTGCGGCGTAAGTGTTGTCAATACGCTGATTGAAGCGGGGGTTCTGACCGCATTGACTGTAGAAAAGCAAAAGATGTTTTCTCCGCCCAAGCCGGATTTTTGCAGTGTGAAACTGACAGCGGAACAGCAGGCAGCGGCCGATGTGCTGAAAGACAAAGCAGACGGCGGATTTTCGGTGACGCTTTTGGACGGCGTAACCGGCAGCGGCAAGACCGAAGTTTATTTTGAAGCAGCGGCTAAGGTGCTGACCGCAGGGCGGCAGGTGCTGATTCTGGTGCCGGAAATTTCTTTGACAACCCAATGGTTGGCCAGGTTTGAGAAAAGGTTTGGCGTTAAACCAGCCTGTTGGCATTCCGGTCTGGGGCAGCGGGAACGTGCGGATACTTGGGCCGCGATTGCCGAAGGCCGGGTGCAGGTGATTGTCGGTGCCAGATCGGCGCTGTTTTTGCCTTATACCAATCTTGGCATGATCGTGATTGACGAAAGTCATGATCATTCTTTCAAGCAAGAGGAAGTCGTTAATTATCAGTGCCGGGATATGGCGGTGATGAGGGCCAAGTTTGAGCAGTTCCCATTGGTATTGTCAACGGCAACGCCGGATTTGGAAACAATAGTCAATGTCGAAAGCGGAAAATATGACATAGTGCGGTTAAACCGTCGTTTTGCCAATGCCAAACTGCCGGAGTTAAAAATTATCGACCTCAAAAAAGATAAACCGCAAAAAGGGGCGTGGGGTGTTTCGTGGTTGGCGCCGACTTTGGTTGAAGCGCTTAAAAACAATTTGGAAAAAGGCGAACAGTCGATGCTGTTCCTCAACCGGCGCGGTTATGCGCCGCTTGTTATCTGCCGTGACTGCGGTTATCGCATCCAGTGTCCGAACTGCACTGCCTGGCTGGCCGAACACCGCAGTTCCAACCGCTTGATTTGTCATCATTGCGGCTATAGCATGGCCAAGCCCAAATGCTGTCCCGACTGCGGGTCGGAAGAAGGGCTGACCTCCTGCGGTCCGGGGGTGGAGCGGATTGCCGAAGAAGTAACAAAGCGTTTCCCAGAAGCGCGAACAGCCGTGCTCTCCAGTGATACAACCTCGAGTCTGGCAGAGGTTTCCGATATCTTTCGGCAAATGGAAGAGGGAGAGTTGGATATATTGATCGGTACGCAGATTTTGGCAAAGGGACACCATTTTCCCGAGTTGACACTGGTGGGGATAGTTGACGCCGATCTGGGCTTGATGGGCAGCGATTTAAGAGCTGCCGAGCAGACTTATCAGCTGCTGTCGCAAGTGGCCGGGCGAGCCGGGCGGGCGGAAAAGAGCGGGGAGGTTTATATTCAGACGCTTTATCCCGATAATGCCGTGCTGCAGGCGCTGATAAATAACGATCGCAGCCGTTTTCTCGAGTTGGAAAAACAAACCCGTCATTTTCTGAAACTGCCGCCGTTCGGCCGTCTGGCCGCGTTGGTCGTTTCCGGTGAAAATCAGATGCGGACGGAAAAAACAGCGGTCGATCTGGGGCGTACGGCGCCGTCTTCGGAGCAAGTGTCGGTATTGGGGCCGGCTCCTGCGCCGATTTTTATGCTGCGTAACCGCTATCGCTTTCGGCTGCTGTTGAAAACCGATAAAAACATCAAGATTCAAGAGGTGGTGCGGCAGTGGCTGCAAAAAGTAAAAATCCCGGCCGATGTGCGGGTCAATGTTGATATTGATCCTTATTCGTTTATGTAAAAAAGAAAAGAACTATATTAATAAAAAAGAAACCAATGTTATATATGATCTCAAATTATTGTGAGAGAAAAGATGAAAAAAGATTCTAAAAACAAACTGGCGCGCTCTTATGCGCAGGCAATGCTTGAAGCAGCGGAAGCTGCCGGCGTCGCCGAAAATGTTTTGCACGATGTTCAGCTTTTGACAGCGGCATTGAAAAGCGATCCGGCAATCGCCAGGCAGTTGGCCAATCCCTTATGGAAGATTGAAGATAAGCAAAATGCCGTGCGTGAAATCGGAGATCGTTTGAAACTCAATGCGGTAACGGTGCGCTCGCTGCAAGTGGCGGCTGCCGCCGGTCGGCTGGATTTGCTGTCGGAAATTCTCCGCCGTTTTGTTGAAGATTTTTATGCGGCCAACAATATTGCGGAAGTGTCTGTCACAAGCGCGACAACTCTTGACCAAGAGCAGGAAAAACGGCTGAAACAAGCTTTGGAAAAGCGCTTGGGTAAAAAAGTTGTGATTAACTATGCGATTAAACCTGAAATTTTGGGTGGACTGCTGATAGAATGCGGTTCGATGATGTTTGACGATTCTGTTAAGGGAAAACTTAACAGGCTGGAATTATTGATGAAAGGGACAAAATAAGATGTCTGGAGCAAGTGAAATATCTTCAATTTTAGAGGCTAAAATAGCCGGTTCCGAGGCAGGGGCAGATGTGGCCGAAGTCGGGCGCGTCCTTTCGGTCGGCGACGGTATTGCCCGCGTATACGGTCTGGACAATGTCCGTTATAACGAAATGGTGGAGTTTGCCAACGGGGTTAAGGGTATGGCTCTTAATTTGGAAGAAGATAACGTCGGTGTCGTTTTGTTTGGTTCGGATGAGGGGATCAGAGAAGGCGATATTGTCAGACGCACCGATCGTATCGTGAGTGTGCCGGTTGGTAAAGAACTGCTCGGCCGGGTAGTCGATGCTTTGGGTGAACCGATTGACGGATTGGGGGAGATCAAAGCAGCAGAATACAGCAATTCGGAAGTTAAGGCGCCGGGGATCATTGAACGGCAAAGTGTGCACGAACCGGTACAAACCGGGTTGAAGATTATTGATGCCCTGATTCCGATCGGCCGCGGCCAGCGAGAACTGATTATCGGTGATCGTCAGACCGGCAAGACCGCGATTATCCTTGATACGATCATCAATCAGAAAAAAATTAACGATGCCGCCAAGTCGGATAAGGAAAAAATGTTCTGTATTTATGTAGCAGTAGGGCAAAAACGTTCAACCGTGGCGCAGGTGGTTAAAACCCTGAAAGATTTTGGCGCGATGGATTATACGATCGTGGTTGCGGCCACGGCTTCCGATGCGGCACCGATGCAGTTTATCGCGCCTTATTCGGGTTGTGCAATGGGTGAATATTTCCGTGATAACGGTATGCATGCTGTTATCTTTTACGATGACCTGTCCAAACAGGCTACGGCCTATCGGCAGATGTCGCTTCTGCTTCGTCGTCCGCCAGGGCGTGAGGCTTATCCGGGCGATGTATTCTATCTGCACTCCCGTCTGCTGGAGCGTGCAGCCAAGATGAGCAATGAAAACGGTTCCGGATCGCTGACGGCACTGCCGGTGATTGAAACTCAGGCCGGCGATGTTTCTGCTTATATCCCGACCAACGTAATCTCAATTACCGACGGGCAGATATTCCTTGAAACCTCATTGTTCTATCAGGGGGTGCGCCCGGCGGTCAATGTCGGCATCTCGGTCAGCCGTGTGGGATCTGCCGCGCAAATCAAAGCGATGAAGCAGGTGGCCGGCAAGATCAAGCTGGAACTGGCACAATATCGGGAGATGGCTTCGTTTGCCAAATTTGCCTCCGATATGGATGCTTCGACCAAGCAATTGATTTCCCGCGGCGAGCGGTTGACGGAACTGCTGAAACAGCCGGTTTATCATCCGATGGCTGTGGCCGAGGAAGTGGTGGCGATTTTTGCCGGAGTCCGCGGTTATCTGGATCAGATAGAAGTGTCGGAAGTGGCAGATTTTGAAACGGCGGCATTGGCAGAAATCCATGCCGACCACGAAGATTTCTTGCGGGAAATTGAAGATAAAAAAATTATTTCCGAAGAGCTTGATAAAAAACTCAACGATTTTTACACCGGTTTTACCGATCGCTATCTTGCGGATAAACGGCAAAAGGCGGCATAGGACGGCAAAATGGCAGGGTTAAAAGAGTTACGCAGCCGGATAGAGGCAATTAAGTCGACCGAAAAGATAACTTCGGCGATGAAGATGGTTGCTGCTTCCCGTCTGCGCCGGGCTCAGGAAGTGTTGGATAAAAGTGCGGCATATCGAGAAAATCTGTATGCTGCCGCCGGTCGTGCATGGCGTTTTGTACAGCAAAAAGCGGAAGAAACGGAACGCCCGGCCGACCTCCCGGCAATTTGTAAAGGTAGCGGGGAAAACAACAAGTATCTGTTGGTCATATTGTCCTCCGACCGCGGGCTGTGCGGCAGCTATAATGCAATGATTGCCCGGGCGGCGATGAACAGAATCGAAGAGTTGAAAGCTGCCGGCAAAGACGTAAAAATCATTACGCTCGGCGCCCGCGGCTACAATGCGCTCAAACGCCATTATGCAAACGAAATTATCCGCTCGGCGGAATCTGCCGCCAATCGAGGCGTAGATTACGAAGAAGCAGAGGCGCTTGCAAGCGAAGTGCTGACCATGTTCGGTTTAAAAGAAATTGATGTCTGTGAAATTGTATACAGTCATTTTCGTTCAGCCATGAGTAGGGATGTCAAAAGCCGGCAGATTTTGCCGCTGACTCCGGAAATGCTGATGGACGAATTGCCGGGCGAGATGAGCGGCAATGCCTATTTTGAAAGTGAACCGGATAACGGCGAGTTGCTGCAAAAGCTGATGCCGCTGGTTTTTAAGGAAGCCGTATTTGATATTATGATCAATTCTCAGGCTTCGGAGCAGGGCGCGCGCATGACCTCAATGGATAACGCTACCCGCAACGCCGGGGATATGATTTCGCGTTTGACGCTGAAATACAATCGTTTGCGGCAGACGGCAATTACCACCGAACTGGTAGAAATTATTGCCGGCGCCGAAGCTATATAGAGCAGAATGAAGGAGTATTTGATGAACGAAAAACAAGAACAGCAGGGATATATTTTTCAGGTAATGGGGGCTGTTGTCGATGTCAAGTTTGACAATCTGGATGACCTGCCGAACATCTACACTGCGCTCGAATGCGACAATCAGGGCAAAAGACTGGTGCTTGAAGTCGAACAACAGTTGGGCGAAGGCGTGGTTCGCACCATTGCCATGGATTCGACCGACGGCCTGACCCGCGGCCAACCGGTGGTCAATACTCGCAAACCGATCGAGGTTCCTGTCGGTCCGGGATTGCTGGGACGCATTATCAATGTAACCGGAGATCCGGTAGACGGACGCGGACAGATTGAAGCTAAAGAATATTTTTCCATTCATCGCGAAGCGCCGTCTTTTACCGAACAGTCGACGGAAACGGAAATTTTGACCACCGGCATCAAAGTTATCGACTTGCTGGAACCCTATGCCAAAGGCGGAAAAATCGGCTTGTTCGGCGGTGCGGGCGTTGGCAAAACGGTATTGATTATGGAATTGATCAACAATATTGCCAAAGGTCACGGCGGTTATTCGGTTTTTGCCGGTGTCGGCGAGAGAACCCGCGAAGGCAATGATCTGTATAATGAAATGATCGAATCCGGTGTTATTGATATTGAGGGCGGCAATTCCAAAACCGTGCTTGTTTACGGCCAGATGAACGAACCGCCGGGAGCGCGTGCCCGCGTAGCTTTGAGCGGTTTGACGGAAGCCGAATATTTCCGCGATGTGGAGCATCAGGATGTATTGTTCTTTGTTGACAATATCTTCCGCTTTACACAGGCCGGATCGGAAATTTCCGCGCTTTTGGGACGCATTCCTTCGGCAGTTGGGTATCAGCCGACATTGGGTACCGATATGGGTGCCATGCAGGAGCGCATTACCTCGACCAAAAACGGATCAATTACCTCGGTGCAGGCGGTTTATGTGCCGGCTGACGATTTGACCGACCCGGCGCCGGCCACCACTTTTGCCCACTTGGATGCCACTACTGTTTTAAGCCGCAGCATTTCCGAACTCGGTATTTATCCGGCGGTGGATCCGCTCGATTCGACCAGCCGTGTGTTGTCGCCGACGGTTGTGGGTGAAGAACATTATCAGGTGGCTCGCGGTGTGCAGGAAATTTTGCAGAAATATAAATCACTGCAGGATATTATCGCGATTTTGGGTATGGATGAGCTGTCTGACGAAGACCGTCAAACCGTTTCCCGCGCGCGTAAAATTCAGCGCTTTTTATCCCAGCCGTTTTTTGTAGCCGAAGTATTTACCGGCACCAAAGGCGAGTTCGTCAAATTGGAAGATACCATCAAGGGCTTTAAGGAAATTCTCGAAGGTAAACACGATGATATCCCCGAACAGGCTTTTTATATGGTCGGTACCATTGAGCAAGCTTTGGAAAAAGCGGAAAAAATGAAAAAAGGCAGCGAGTAAAAGAGAAAGCAAATGGCGGAAAAAGTCAAATTGGTATTGGCAAGGCCGGATAAGACGGTCAAAAGCGGAATGTATTCGGGAATTGTGCTGCCGGGTTGTCCGGATAACCTGACGGTCATTGCCGGCCGCGCACCGAGTATGGTGTGGCTGGAACCCGGACTTATTCAATTGTTGAGTGAAACGGGTAAGGACGAAGAACAATATTTTATCGGTCATGCCGTTGCACAGATTGTCGACAATGTTTGTACCGTTTCTGCGGAAAAAGCGATGGCTGCTAAAGACATAAAATTAGCCGAGGCCGAAAGCCTGCTGCAAAATGCCGCCGGTGAGAACGATGCCGCTTTTTATCGGATGGTCATCGATAAGTTGACCGCCTTTCCTGATAAATAAGCATAGTTTTATGATTTCGGAAGCCGTCTTGCCAAAACAGGGCGGCTTTTGTTTTTAGTGTGCATATGTCGGTAAAATTAATACAAAAATTACCAATTGGCTGTATTATTTTCCCTCAGAAAATAACCTTTGGGAGATAATAATGAACAAGACTGTAAAAGATGAGCAGGCTTTGTCTGGGCAGACGGAAGAAATTGTTAATACCGTTGAAACTCTGGAAGGCCTGATTAAAAGAGTTAAACGGGCGCAGAAAGAATATGCCACTTTTTCTCAGGAGCAGGTAAACGCCATTTTCAAAGCCGCGGCAACAGCAGCCGACAAGGCACGGATTCCGCTGGCCAAAATGGCGGCCGAAGATACCGGCATGGGCATTGTTGAAGATAAGATCATCAAAAACCACTTTGCTTCCGAATATATCTATAACAAATACAAAAATGAAAAAACCTGCGGCGTTATCAAATCCGACCGCACCAACGGTACCAAAATTGTAGCTGAGCCGCTTGGGGTGATTGCCGGTGTTATTCCGACCACCAATCCGACTTCGACGGCGATTTTCAAGTCGTTAATCTGCTTAAAAACTCGCAATGCAATCATCTTTTCACCGCACCCACGCGCCAAAAAATCGACTATTGCCGCCGCTCGCCTGATTCGTGACGCAGCGATTGCCGCCGGTGCACCCAAAGACATTATTGCCTGGATTGACGAACCCTCGTTAGAACTGACGGATATGTTGATGACTCATCCGCTGGTCGATTCGATTTTGGCAACCGGCGGTCCGGGAATGGTTAAGGCGGCTTATTCCAGCGGTAAACCAGCGCTTGGCGTCGGCGCCGGAAACACGCCGGCCGTTATTGATGAAACAGCGGACGTGGAAATGGCTGTTTCCTATATTTTGATGTCCAAAACCTTTGATAACGGTATGATCTGCGCTTCCGAGCAGTCGGTGATCGCGGTCAAAGATGTCTATGAAAACGTCAAAAAAGAAATGCTGTTCCGCGGCGCTTATATCCTGAATAAAGACGAAGCAGAAAAGCTCTCAAAGATCATTCTGACCGAAAAAATGACTGTTAATCCGGCAATCGTCGGCCAAAGCGCAGCCACCATTGCCAAATTGGCCGGTTTTGAAGTTCCGCCGCATGCCAAAGTTTTGGTCAGCGAGCAAACTTCTACCGAGCAGGCTAACCCGTTTGCCCATGAAAAGCTGTCCCCGATTCTTGCTTTGTACAAAGCGGACAATTTTGAACAGGCAACCGATATGGCGCTGGCTTTGGTTAATTTGGGCGGTGTCGGCCATACCTCGGTACTTTATACCGACAGCCGTTCTCAAGAGAGAATTGACTACTTTGCCACCAAGCTGCCGACCGGACGGTTGTTGATTAACTCTCCGTCTTCGCAAGGCGGTATCGGCGATTTGTTTAATTTTAAGTTGGAACCCTCGTTGACGCTCGGCTGCGGTTCTTGGGGCGGAAACTCCGTCAGTGAAAATGTCGGTGTCAAACATTTGTTGAATTATAAAACCGTTGCCGAAAGGAGAGAAAATATGCTGTGGTTCAGAGTTCCCCCGAAAATTTATTTCAAACGCGGGGCTGTTGATCAGGCACTGCGTGAGCTCGAAGGCAAAAAACGCGCCTTTATCGTTACCGACCGCTATTTGTTCGATTCCGGCACCGTCAACAATGTGACTCGCGTACTCGAAGAAATGGGCATTGACTATCAGATTTTCTTTGATGTTAAACCGGATCCGACTTTGTCGACCATAGACGAGGCCTTGGCGATGGTTCGCCCGTATCAGCCCGATGTCTTTATTGCTTTGGGCGGCGGCTCTCCGATGGATGCAGCTAAAATTATCTGGTTGATGTACGAACATCCGGAAGTTAATTTCGAAGATATTTCCATGC